>NZ_CEXWTU010000014.1:0-44654 GCF_982758155.1 Marinagarivorans sp.
GCAAAAAGCGATAGAAAGAGGTCTGATGGCTCCGGATGCTGAATTAAGCGACCATGACATCATGCAATTCATTTTGCAGGCTGGTTTTAGTACCGCCGATAATGTAACTCAGATTTCTGGTCGCGGTGTGGGTATGGATGTTGTTGCTGCAGAAATCAAGCAGCTCGGCGGCTCTATGACCATTGAGTCTAAGCCTGGAGTCGGAACGCAGTTCACGGTACGCCTACCATTTACAGTGTCGGTTAACCGTGCGTTGATGGTGAACTTGGGTAAAGAAACCTATGCAATCCCGTTGAACACCATTGAAGGTATTGTGCGGGTTAGTCCTTTTGAGTTGGAACATTACTATAGTCAAGAGGATGCACGATTTGAATACGCCGGCGAGAGCTATGAGGTGCGATACCTAGGCGGTATGTTGTATGAAGAAATGCAGCCTCGCTTAGAAGGGCAGGTTATGCCTTTACCTGTTATCTTGGTACGCTCTGCGCAACATACGATGGCGCTTCAGGTTGATGGCCTAATGGGCAGCCGCGAGATCGTTGTGAAAAGTTTAGGTACGCAATTTGCGGCAGTACAGGGCCTATCTGGGGCTACCGTTATGGGTGATGGTAGCGTTGTCGTTATTCTCGATCCCCATGCTTTGGTACGTCGCGCTGTTGCGACTATCGGCCTGGCTGCCCCAACAAATGTACCGGCGCTAGAGGCCGAGCGAGTGACTAAAACAGTTATGGTAGTCGATGATTCGGTTACCGTTCGTAAGGTTACGACTCGGTTCCTTGAGCGTGAAGGCTTTAATGTTATTACCGCGAAAGATGGTCTAGACGCCCTGCAAGTACTACAAACGCGTACGCCCGATGTGATGCTGCTAGACATTGAAATGCCGCGTATGGATGGCTTTGAAGTAGCTAAAAATATGCGTACATCTGAAGAGTGGGCACATATACCGATTGTAATGATCACCTCCCGTACTGGTGATAAGCATCGTGAGCATGCACTGAGTATTGGGGTAAATCATTATCTTGGTAAGCCTTACCAAGAAGAATTGCTATTGGAGAGCATCAACGAGTTGTTAGAGGCCTAAATTAAATGGGAGGCCCATGCCTGAAGGTTGGCGTATTGGCAAACTCATCGGCACAGGTCGGTGAGTTTGTTCGCTTGATTCAAACCGCTGGACACCGTGCCAGCGTTTCATTGGACGCATCGCAATTACTACCAAATAGTTTGCCTGAGGCAGATGTTTGGTTGGCGACGTCTAACCAATGCGATACCGCTCGCCTGTTATTAGAGTCTTTGGACTCGACAGATACCCCGATTATTTACGAAGACGAAGGTCTTCTGATTGAAGGTGATGATGAGTTAGCTGCACTGACGCCGGCAGAGTTACGTGTAAAAAGAGCAAAGCGTTTAGCCAATAAATTACAACTGCTAGCGCATGGTCATATCCGCGATATCTCATCTGAAACCCGATCCCGAGCCAAGTATGTTTGGGTTTTAGCGGCATCCACGGGTGGCCCAAAAGCGATTGCTGAATTTTTAGATGAGATACCCGCGTCGTTGGCGGAGGTTGCCTTCCTTTATGTTCAGCACATTGATAGCGGTACTATGGAAACGCTTAAGCAAGTTGTTGAAAAGCACTCGGCATTTTGCGTTCGAGCTTTGGACGCGCCTTGTGTAATCCGTGAAAAAACAGTCTATTTAATTCCGCCTAATACGCAAATCGATTTATTGGATAGTGGTGTCATTACTCCATTGGACCAGCCTTGGAAGGGAGACTATTCGCCTTCAATCGACCAAGTGATCGCAAAAGTTGCACGTGTTTTTGCGCAACGTGGCGGCGCTATTATCTTTACCGGTATGGGAGACGACGGCGCTCGCAGTAGTAAATTATTGCATTATCGTGGTGGTAAAGTTTGGGTTCAAAGTGCCAATTCATGCGCGGTAGACTCTATGCCAGTGAGCGTGCAGGCTTTAGTGGATGTTTCAGTGGATGGCGCGCCGGCACAATTGGCGCAAAAGCTCGTTGCGCATTTTAAAGCGCTGCAAACAAAGGGCTCTGTGATTCCGACGTTATTTAATGACTAAGGAGAGCTTGACTGAGGTGTATTTTGTGAAAACACATAAAAGGTAATTCAAATGCAAGATCAAGACAGTACACAAGATGCTACGACGCCCGAAGAAGGTATGGCGTGTTTTGTTCTGCCGATACAGGGGGGGGCGTTATTAGTACCCAGTATCAGTATTGCGGAAATTGCCCCTGTGGCCCCAATTTTTCCTGACAACAGTGGTCCAGATTGGTTTTTGGGGCATTATAGTTGGCGTAATCGGCGAGTTCCGTTAATCAGCTTTGAGAAGTTAACGCGGGAGCAGGGTGGCGGTATTAACCCGAACGGTCGAATTGCGTTATTTAATAATACTGGAGAAAATTCTGAAGTTGGATTTCTTGCGATTCCGACACAAGGGATTCCAAGGGAAGTCATGGTCTTGCCTGAAGATATGGAGGATAGCCAAGGTAATGTTAGCCTGGGTGCTTTTGAAGTACTTTGTGTAAAGTTTGAAGATGAAGAAATGATTATCCCTAATTTAGGTGCATTGGAAGATGCTTATTTGTCCTATAAAGATAGGTTGCTTTAATTCTGTAATGCGATTGAAATTGTAGTGTCTAAGTTATTATTAATACGGTATATATTGTGTGTTTATGTATTTTGTTGTGCGCAGGTCGCATACGCGGGAGAGGTTAGTGTGGGTCCTTTAATTACCTTAGAGCATGGGCCTTATTTAATGGTGGTTGATGCCGATAATGGTGCACGTATTATCGAATTTTCCTTTAAGGGGAAAAATGCGTTGACGATCAAGGGTCCTCAAATAGGTTCTACTTTTTGGCCGAGTCCACAGCATTCTTGGGGCTGGCCGCCACCTCCTGTACTCGATAGTCAGCCTTATGAAGCGAGCGCCGTCGAAAATGGTTGGGTGCTAACAAGCCAAGTTTGCCCAGCGACAGGTTTGGTTTTGAGTAAAGTTATTCGCCATGCCGATAAGGGTTTTAGTGTTGAGTATCGGATGCATAACCCCGGTACTAAAAGCCTTGAATTCGCGCCCTGGGAAATTACCCGGGTGGATGGCGGCCTCACTTTTTACAAGGCCACTACGGCACCATTGGTGATTTCTTCTTTACCTGCGGTCGCGCTGGGGAATAGCTTTTGGTACGAATATAAGCCAGCTGGGTTTGATAACAATTTAAAACTGTTTGCGAATAACAGCGATGGTTGGCTAGCGAATGTTAATAATGGCTTGTTGCTAAAGAAGACCTTTCCCCGGATTGTTGAGGGTGATATTGCGTCTCAAGAAGCTGAAGTCGAGGTGTATGCACACGGAGACCCTAAAAACCCTTATATTGAAATAGAACAGCAAGGTCGATACGGTGAAATTGCTCCCGGTGAAACGGTCTCTTGGGTGGTGGGTTGGGAATTATCTGAGCTTCCTAAGGACTTAACCGCAAGTATTGGTAGCTCAGCGTTATTGGCGCTAGCTGAAAGCTTGTAGTTCATTATATTGAGATACAAAAAAAGGGGGGCTATAACAGCCCCCCTTTTTTTGTATCTTGCTTTTAATCGCGATTATCGGATATAGCGATTAATTGTGTTTTCGTAAAGTTCTTGCTGTCCGCTTGCTTGCTTGGGCTCGCCGAATGTATCACCTAGTTTAGCCAATGCTTCTAAGTTTAAATCACCGCGCTCGAAAGCCGCGCCGTCACCTTTATCGAAAGTGGCATAACGCTCGCTGCGAAGTGACTCAAGAGGCGACTCTTGTAATAACTTGTCAGCAATAAGGAGTGCTCTAGCCATAATATCCATGCCACCGATGTGACCGTAGAATAAATCAGCAGAATCTGTTGAGTTACGTCGTGCTTTAGCATCAAAATTAATGCCGCCGCCTTGAAGGCCTCCTGCACGTAAAATGACTAACATCAATTCAACGGTTTCATTGATGTTGTAAGGGAATTGGTCGGTATCCCATGCATTTTGGTAGTCACCACGGTTAGCATCTATGCTGCCTAGCATACCTGCGTCGGCGGCAACTTGGAGTTCATGGTCCATGCTGTGCTGAGCCAGTGTGGCGTGGTTAGTTTCAATGTTCAGTTTGAAATCATTATCAAGGCCGTGCTGGCGCAAGAAGCCAATAACAGTAGCTGAGTCGAAATCATACTGATGCTTTGAAGGCTCCATTGGCTTAGGCTCAATGAAGAAAGTTCCTTTGAAGCCTTGTGAGCGCGCGTAATCACGAGCCATTGTTAAGAAGCGAGCCATGTGATCTTGTTCGCGTTTCATGTCTGTATTTAGCAGGCTCATGTAGCCTTCACGGCCACCCCAAAATACATAGTTTTCGCCATCGAGTGCAATGGTCGCGTCGATCGCATCTTTTAGTTGCGAGCCCGCGTAAGCCAAAACATCAAACGCAGGGTTGGTTGATGCGCCATTCATGTAGCGTGGGTTTGAAAATAAGTTAGCCGTGCCCCAAAGCAATTTCATGCCTGAAGCCGCCATTTTTTCTTTGGCGTATTCAGTGATAGTCACTACGCGCTCGCGGGTTTCAGCTCGGCTGCTGCCTTCTTCCACGAGATCAATATCGTGAAAGCAGTAATAGGGTGTACCAATTTTAGTGAAAAACTCGAAAGCAGCATCCATTTTAAGGCGTGCACGAGTATTGGCGTCAGGGCCTTGAAGCCAAGCGCGTTGTTGGGTTCCTGGGCCAAAGGGATCGCCACCGGTGCCACAAAATGTGTGCCAGTAACAGCTGGAAAAACGCAAAAACTCTTTCATGCTTTTGCCGCCTACGATGCGGTTTTCATCGTAGTATTTAAAGGCTAATGGGTTGTCTGAATCGGGACCTTCAAATTGAATTTTGTTAATTCCTTTGAAGTATTCAGTATCTCCGATGAGTACGCTCATAGTGTTTACCTTGTAAAAAAACAGCTTTCACTGTGTTATGAATAATGGGTGTGTAATAGGGTTAATGCGTTGGGTTTAACTGACTCTGCCAACGGGTATAAGCTTCCGAGTATTGTTCCATCGCATCTTTTTCTGGTTCTAAAATTTTCGCCCGTTCGATAGTTCGGAATGTTTCTGCTTCATTGCGGAAAAATCCATGTCCTAGTGCGGCGCCTCGTGCTGCCCCTTCGGCGCTATCGGTTGTTAATAACTCTAGGCTGCATTGCGTAGTGTTACAAAATGCATGCTGAAAAATAGGACTTAAGAAAAGGCTACTCGAAGGTGCACGAATCACTTTGCTGGCTCCGCCTAAACCTTCAATAACTTCAAAGCCCGCTTTTAACGCAAAAGCGATGCCTTCTTGAGTGGCTCGAACTACGTGGCCGAGTGAGTGCCGGTTGAAGTCGAGATTAACAAGGCCTCCACCAAGAATTTTATTGTTGAAAATACGCTCTGCACCATTACCAAAAGGCATGAAGTTGACGCCTTCGCTTCCTATGGCAATGGGAGAAGCGATATGGTTTAGCTTTTCATAGCTAAGGCTTTCACCTGAAGCACTCAATAATTCTCGCAGCCAGCTAAGTGAGCGCCCAGCACCATTGACACAGGCTAGGATACCATTGCGTGGAGAGGCGGCTGTGTGGGTCACATGTTGAAAGGTGTTAACGCGGTGTTGGCGATCGCCAATAGCTTGGTCTGTTACGCTATAGATGACACCTGATGTACCTGCGGTAGCTGCTACCTCTCCAGGATTGAGTACGTTAAGACTAAAAGCATTATTCGGTTGGTCGCCACACCTGTAGCAAATAGGGGTGTTTACTGGTATCCCGAGTTCTTCTGCCGCGCTAGCCGAAACCGTAGCTTGCAGGCCTATCGCAGGAACAACCTCGGGGATTAATGCGCTGTCCATCCCCCATTTTTGCAATAGATTTTTTTCGGGTTGCTGTTCAGTGTGATTCCAAAGCATACCTTCGGAAAGCCCCGTGGCGGTTGTGGTGATCTCGCCGCTTAGCTTCATGGCAATATAGTCGCCGGGAAGCATTATCTTATGAATGTTTTCAAAGATTTCAGGTTGATTGAGTTGAACCCAGCGAAGCTTGGCAGCGGTGAAGTTTCCTGGCGAGTTTAACAACTGCTCGAAACAGTAATCTTCACCGAGTTGCTCTAAGCCTTCTTGCCCTAAAGTAATTGCGCGGCTATCACACCAGATGATGGCTGGGCGTAAAATGTTTTGATTTTTATCAACACAAACTAAACCGTGCATTTGATAGGTGATACCAATTGCACTAATTTGGCTAGGGTCTATGTCGTCTCTTGAGAATAGCTCCTGACATGCACTTTGTGTGTGCTGCCACCAAAGCTCAGGGGACTGCTCGGCCCAGCCCGCCTTGGGGCTACTGATTTCCATTTCTAGTTTAGGGAAGTGTGTTGCCGCAACCGTGCGGCCGGAGTCGCCATTAAAAACGGAGACTTTAGCGGAGGAACTACCTATATCGATACCGAGAAAATACATTTATACAGCAAGCCTTTGTTGTTTTTGATATTGATAACCGAGAGCGTCGAGTAAAACTGGCGAAATTCAAAAAGCGGAGTTGAATACCCGATCGGCTTAATAAAACATCCAAAAAATAAACTGACAGCAAAGGGTTGATGCTAGCCAGAGAGGTTAGTGGAAACGACCACTCTGTGGTTACAACCTTTTTCGCCGGAATGCCATGCTTTTTTAACCGCCCCTTTCAGGTTTCTTATAGTCAGGAAGCTATTAACTATCAATGACTTGTGCGAATGTTATTGCCTTTTTACAGTGATAAATTTTTAAATATTTTTGTATGCCCATGTAGCGCTCTATTGTGGGTAGTTATTGACACTATTTGGGCATTTTTTTGTTAAAAATGCTGTGTCGGTGACGATTTTAGGCGCTGATTTTCACGGTACTGGCTTGGCGTCAGTTGCTTTTTCTCTAGAAATTTTCGGTTAAAGTGTGAAATGTTTCCGTAGCCGCATGTTAGTGCTATATCAAGAATATCTTTATCGGATGAGCTGAGTAGGTGGCAAGCTTCAGCAATGCGAACTTCGTTAACAAATGAAACGAATGTGCGCCCAGTTTGTGTGCGAAAAAAGCGAGAGAAACTTTGTGGTGCCATGTTGACGAGCTTGGCGACATCGGGTTGCCGAATTTCTTCGTGAAAATGATTCTTAACGTGATTTATCGCGTTGGTCAGCCTGTCGACACCCTTAACAGATTTATCGACTTGGTAATCGCTACTGATTAGTAGCCGTTGCTCGCATTGCGTTAGCTTTTCACACAGAATTAATAGCTGGGCTATACGTGTCATGCCTTGGCTAGCACATACTGCTTCGAGTTGGTCGCGAATATCTTGGGTGTAATTCGTGAATTTAACGGCTTTACTCGAGGACTTAAACAGTGAATGAATCGCTTGTGCTTCAGGGATGTTGTAAAAGCTCTCACCTAAAAACAAAGGGTCGAACTGAACCACAAGCATTTCGTTGTTTACAGCCTCATCATCACTGATCCAGCAATGTGGAATGTTGGGCCCCACAAGCACTAAGTTACCGGGGTAAAAGCTTTCAATGTGGTCGCCAACAAACTGTTTTCCTCGACCCTTTAATATGAGTGAAAGTTCGTATTGCGGATGAAAGTGCCATGTGTGGTTGGACTGAAACGCAGGGCATGAAAATTGGAGAACCCTAATTGATTCTTGCTCGTTTAGTACAACATTTTCGAACGATGGTTTTCCCATAATTTTATTCAGTTTAGTCTAATTAATAGTATTTATTATATGCTCAAATAGCGTCCCATGTTCAAGCGACTTATCACTTTGCATAGCTTAAATGTTAACTCATCGCTAATAGTAAAACTGACTAATTCTTATCTTTTAGAGGGTCTTTGCATATTGCACTCCTTGCGGATAAAAAAGGGTTGGTTGAGTGTTAAATAAATATTATCGCTCATATTTAAAAATAGGTAGCTTGCGTCTCTTGTAATGGCAGTTACCTTTGAATTCTGTCATTTGACGCATTTTAATCGAGATGCCAAAGGTGAAATTGCTTTCATTTGTTATTTTTTTGCGGCTGGGCGCTCTCTGAATTAAGCGCAAAAATTACCCGGTAAAACGGTCGGAAAGCTGTTTTGAATCAATCACGGGGCTTAGAATATTTTTCCTTTGCATAATGTAGAAAGTAATATGCCTTTGGGGGGGATGATGTGTCTTGGGCTTTGCGTCTGCCGAAGGGCCATTCAGGCTAGCCTATAGTTGATATTTTAGTATTTGCCAGTTTTTTGAGAGTGATGGTAAGTACTATTTTTATCGAGTGAAGAGTGAAGAGATGAGGGCGCTGGATACCGGGCAGTGGTTGCGAAAAAAATGACTGCCTGTTTAAGCTGGTAGGTCTTAAATGTAATGGTCTGTATTATCTATCGGGCCATTTACCTATAAATAGGCTGTGTTAGCGCCGCTTTTGAGACGGCCTAATCATTATTCCATTGTGGAATATACGGCAGGTGAATAATTTGTCTGTCATGATAGGCACATTTCGGTGGAGAGAAGCACACTTGCGTAATATTTGTACGGTTGAATCACAGCATTTATAGTCATAACAACATGTGCCTATGGATGTCTGCTTTGACGATGACATACTGCAATAGTGAGCAATGCTCCTTAATAATAACGACAAAACAGAGCAAAAAAATTGTATGGATAATAACAATTCTAAAAGCGATGCCAACTTTCCTTTTATTATATTAATCAGTTGTATTGCCACAATCGGGGGTTTTCTATTTGGTTTTGATAGTGGTGTAATTAATGGCACTGTCGATGGATTAAGGACTGCGTTTAATTCAGACTCTATGGGTACGGGTTTTAATGTGGCATCTATGCTGCTGGGTTGTGCCGTGGGGGCTGCTTTAGCTGGCCGATTGGCCGATTTTTATGGTCGCCGCACGATGTTGATATTGGCCGCTATATTCTTCATGGTCTCGGCTTGGGGGTCTGGTGTTGCAGGCGGCTCCGTTGAATTTATTGTTTACCGGGTGCTGGGTGGCTTGGCTGTTGGGGCCGCTAGTGTTATGGCGCCAGCCTATATTAGTGAGGTGGCTCCAGCGGCTTACAGAGGTCGCCTAGCAACGATTCAGCAGGTTGCCATTATCTCGGGTTTAACTGCTGCCTTTTTAAGTAATTATTTATTAGCGGATATCTCTGGCTCAGCGTTAAGTCCTTTGTGGTTCGGGTTTGATACTTGGCGTTGGATGTTCTGGATTGAGCTTTTTCCTGCGGCTGTATTTTTAGGTGCTTTAATGTTGATTCCTGAAAGTCCACGCTTTTTGGTGAGTCGCCAGCAAAAAGATAAGGCGATGAAAGTCCTTAAAAAATTATACGGTGATCGTGAGGGTGAAATTAAGTATGCCGAAATTGACCAGTCTTTAGCGGGGGATCATCACCGTCCATCATTTAAAGATTTGATCGATGCTAAAACAGGGCGCCTACGTCGTTTGGTTTGGATTGGTATTGGTTTGGCGACTTTTCAGCAGTTGGTTGGTATTAATGTCGTTTTCTATTATGGCGCGGTACTTTGGCAGTCGGTTGGTTTTTCAGAGAATGATGCACTCTTAATTAATGTGGTTTCTGGCGCATTAAGCATAGGGGCGTGTGTGGCAGCTCTTTTATTAGTTGATAAAATCGGCCGAAAACCACTTTTGTGGATTGGTTCTGCCGGCATGGCTGTGACTCTAACTTTATGTACTATTGCGTTCGCTACGGCATCCTTTGATGATGGTGGTCAGTTGGCTTTGAGTGATTCAATGGGTACCTTAGCCTTAATCAGTGCCAACCTGTATGTGATCTTCTTTAACTTGTCTTGGGGGCCTGTGATGTGGGTGATGTTAGGGGAAATGTTCCCTAATCAAATTCGTGGTTCTGGCTTAGCGGTTGCCGGTCTATTTCAGTGGGGGTCAAATTTTGCAATAACGATGACTTTCCCAGTCTTATTGGCGGGTGTTGGGCTTGCGGGGGCGTATGGTTTTTATGCGCTTTGTGCGTTCATTTCGATTGCGTTTATTTTGAAGTATGTGCACGAAACCAAAGGCGTAGAGTTGGAAGATATGCAGGGTTAGAGCTTCTGAAATACCCAGCAATAAAAAAGGCGAGCTTAATAAGCTCGCCTTTTTTATTGCTGAAGACTTTAGGGCATTTTTCTAGGTATGTTTGCGTCTTATAAAAAACGGCCTAAGACTCGACTTAATAATTCACTTAAATGTCGTAAGAATAACGTGCCGCCATTGGATTGATAGCGTTCGGCATCTTCGTGGCCGACGGCAATAATGGCAATCGGTCGACTACCATGGCGAACAATGCTCATGGCAGCTGAACCCACATCTTGTTGATGCTCAAAGAGGGCATTAATTTCGGCTTGGCTAATGCCGCTAAACGCGGTTTTACTGCTCTTTAGTCGATCATTCAGCGTGGGGTGAAAGCTGTTTTCGGCCCAGAAGTGAGTTGTTGCTGAATTTAAGCGTTTGTCCAATACCCAGATAGCGGCGTGCTTCACTTTGAATTCTTGGTCGAGGCTATAGCTCAGTGCATCAAAAATATCACCGAGTTCCGAGCACTCGATAAGTGAAAGCGTGAGGCGTTGGCTGAGTTCAAATAAGCGATCATTCTCACGGGCATTGGCAAGCAGAACATTGAGCTTCTCGCGAATGTTGCTATTGCGTTCTCGGTAGGTATGTACTTGTTTCTCAATGAGTGAGATGGCGTTGCCTGAGGGGTGCGACAGTCTCAGGCTCAGCAAAAGTTCGATGTTTCTTTCAAAGAATTCAGGGTGTGCCGCTAAATAAGAGGCAACACTGTCGTCGCTAAGTTCGGGTGTGGTTTCTGGAGCTGTTAAATTGTTATTATCTTTGTCGCTCACGGTTATCCCCTTTATTAAATACGCACTTGTCCATGAAATACAGTAGCTGTTGGTCCTGTCATCATCACAGAGTGACCGGGTCCAGGCCAAGTGATGCTGAGTTGTCCGCCGGGAAGATTGACTGATACCGTTTCTTCCAGAAGGGATTGCAGCCTTCCTGCAACCACGGCGGCACAAGCGCCTGTTCCGCAAGCGAGTGTTTCACCTGAGCCGCGCTCGTAAACACGTAAATTTATTTCGCTGCGGCTAACAATACTCATAAAACCGGCATTCACCCGATTAGGAAACTGCGTATGCGACTCCACAAGCGGCCCTATAATATCTACCGGGAATGTCCTGGTATCATCAACAACGGTAACGGCGTGAGGATTCCCCATTGATACGGCGCCAATGCTAAGGCTTGTGAGCCCGGTTGCATTATCGTCTAGAGGAAGAGCGTAGGTACTGGACTCTGTGTTAGCCACAAAGGGAATATTGGCTGGGGCTAGTTCCGGTATGCCCATATCCACGGCGACGTTGTATTTATCGATAACGTTTAATATGAGTATGCCGGTTGCTGTTTCGGCGCGAATAATGTGTTTGCCGGTTAGCTTGCGTAGCCGAACAAACACGGCAAAACAGCGAGCGCCATTGCCACAGTTTTCAACTTCTGAGCCATCGGCATTAAATATGCGATATTTGAAGTCGGCGTCGGGCCGAGTCGGCGCTTCGATAATGAGTATTTGATCGCAGCCCACACCAAAATTGCGATCGGCGATTTTGCACGCTCGATCTGGCGTAATGTTAACTTGTTGGCTAATCGCATCGATCATGACAAAGTCATTGCCCAAGCCGTGCATTTTGGTGAAGCGAATTTTCATAGTGCCTCTTATTCTGCTGCAGGGAGTATGGCTTCAAGGGCGATGAGATCATCAATACTTTCACGCTTACGAATGACGTGAATTTTATCGCCATCAACCATGAGTTCGCAGGCGCGCGGGCGTGAATTGTAGTTGGAGCTCATGGTGAAGCCATATGCTCCGGATGATTTAATGGCGAGTAAATCACCTTGCTCTAACGCTAGCTCTCGGTCTTTGCCTAGGAAGTCACCGGTTTCGCACACGGGGCCCACGATATCCCATAATTGGCCAGCAGTATCACGTGGATTGACCGGCACGATTCCCTGCCATGCTTGATACAGTGCAGGGCGTATTAAGTCGTTCATTGCGGCATCGACAATCGCAAAATTTTTGTGTTCTGTAGGCTTAAGGTATTCAACTCGGGTCAGTAATACGCCAGCGTTAGCGGCAATTGAACGGCCGGGTTCAAACATTAATGTTATTTTGCGGTCGCCCAACTTGGCTTTAATTGCGCCAATGTAATCACTAACGGCTGGCGGTACTTCTTGGTCGTAGGTTACGCCAAGGCCGCCACCTAAATCGAGGTGATGGATTGTAATGCCGTTGTCGGCGAGCTTATCGACTAATTGCAATACGCGGTCTAAAGCATCTAGGAATGGCTGGGTCTCAGTGAGTTGGGATCCAATATGGCAGTCGACCCCCATAATGCGTAAGCCCGGTAGGCTGGATGCGCGTTGGTAAACTTCCACGGCATCATTAATGTCGATACCAAATTTATTTTCTTTGAGGCCTGTGGATATGTAAGGGTGGGTCTTGGCGTCTACGTCTGGATTCACGCGAATCGAAATAGAGGCGACTTTATTTTGTGAGCCCGCAACTTGTGAGAGGGTCTCTAGTTCATTGGCAGATTCGACATTAAAGCAGCCAACGCCGACTTCAAGTGCGCGCGCCATTTCGCTGGCTGTTTTTCCAACGCCGGAAAAAACCATTTTCGAAGGTTCTCCGCCAGCACGCAGTACGCGCTCAAGCTCGCCGACAGAAACAATATCAAAGCCGGCACCTAAGCGTGCCAGTACGTTTAAAACACCAATGTTCGAGTTGGCTTTTACGGCATAACAAATAGTGCCTGGCCAGTCACCTAAGGCGTTGGCGTAGTCTTGATAGGCCTGCGTTAAAGCGGCGCGGCTATAAACATAGGCGGGCGTACCAAATTGATTGGCAATGGCTTCAAGGCTCGCTTGTTCTAAATACAAGCTGTTATTTTGTAGTGATAATGGCATATAAAAACCTAATGAGAGTGAGTCTCTGGGAGTTGTAGCGTATTGGGCTGAGCTTGGGTGTCTTCGGTTTTGAGCGAATTCACTTCAGTGCGCTCGGGAGCAATAAGAGGCCCTTTGTGGCCGCAACCGTAAAGCGATAAAGCTAGCACGAAGCCAAGCGCGGTATAGCCGATACGTGGTGTGTTATAGCTTAGTTGTAATGTAGCGCATAGCGCGCCTTTAATGCATGCGCTAACCGTTGGCCGTAAAGCACGCATAGCCCAACTCCAGATCATTTTAAGTAAACGCTGGAGTATACGGGGGGGAGGCTAGGGGAACAATAGCCGCAGTGCTAGATCACAGTATCTACGCGGCGTTGCTGTATCTGTCGATCCAGAACGGTTTATTTTATAGCGCGTAAACGTTGAATGACTTGCTCGGCGGACTCGGGTTGTTCGGTATTGTCAGTCTTTTGGGTTGGGGGGCGCGTCGTTGTTTTTGTGGGCTGACTAACGCGAGCATTTAGCGTGGCAATGGAGTGTAGGGCGGTTCGAATGCCTTTATTTTGTGCGAGTTGAGACTGTGCTTGCTGCAGCTGACTTGTTGCATTGAGCGTGTCCAACTGCTGCTCTAGTCGAAAGAGGTTGTAACGATCATGGCTCAGCGTGCCTTTTAAGGCGTTTAACGAGCTTTCAATAAGGAATACTTGTTGGCGGTTATTGAACACATTGAGGTTAAGCTTGGCAATTTCGGTGGCTAACGTTAGTGCTTTTTGCGCTTCTTCTTGAACAAGCGCTGTTTGAGCATGCGATTCAATTTGTTGCGTTTGTTGCTCTAGCTCGTTCAGTGCGGCTTTGGCTGTAACGTAGTCGTTTTCCAGTGTTTTAAGCTGTTTTTCACTTTGATCAAACTGCTGTTTAACCGTGCAGTATTCACTGCGAACCAAGTCTTGCGCTTTGGCTTGTGCGTTAGCTTGTGCTTCTGCGCCGCCAGGGGTGCTGGCTAGCTGGGCAATTACGGTACTCCAAGTATTCATAGTGTGGACTCGGCATCTTCAGTTAAAAAGCCATCTTTCTTAACGTTGTCGTTTAAAAAATGGCTATAAGCATTAGCAGCTTGGATCACATTGACACCTAAAGTTTCAATTTCAAGGACAATATTCGCCAGTAGCGAACTCGTCGAAAGGGCGCCAAACACGGTGTAGTAGTCGTTGCCGTCCGAGAAGGTTTCTACGCCGACAGTCGATAAGGGAAAATATTTGTGTGTGCGCAATATGGCGGCATCAAAAGCGGCGGCGTCGTTAACATCGTTAACATCCCACAGTACGGCCTCGACTAGCATCTGCTGGCCTGCAATGGTCAGTAATAGTGGGAGGTCACCCAGCTCATGCAGGATGATTTCCAGCGTATTACCTTCGTTTAGAACCGTAAAAGTGGCTGACTCATCGGTGGCTAAATCGGTGGTGAGTAGTGCTTCGTAGAGCTTATCAATGGTCCAGCTTGGTGGGTTGTGCGATAGCATAGCGTCGCCCACCAGTTGGCAGGCACTGCCGAGCGTAGGGGGCTCGATGTGCAGGCGAAGCTCTTTTTCGACCAGCGATAACAGCTTTCCGTTTTCTGGAATAATCCAAGCTTCTTTTTTAACTAAACCTTGCTCGCGCAAACGCTTGCGAAACTCACGCTGATAATGAGCTGACGATTTGGGCGCCTTGCTAGCCTTAGCGTTTGGCTGGGTGTCGAGTGCTTTTTTTGTAGGCATAGGGCTTAGCTGTTTTATCGAGAGTCGAAGGTGGCGCGAAATTCAACGAGCACCAATTACATGTAAATATCGCTCATTATATCGACTTGAGCAAGGATTGCATGCCTCAGCGGTCTTGTAGTCTTGAATTATGGCTAGTCAATTAACTGACTTATATATCCGACAGGTGACTTATAACATTTTGAATCACTGATAATTGACGCACAGAATCTGCTTTTAGTCCTTAATACAATCTGAACCGCTCAGCAGTTCAGCTATTCAAGCTGTGCTAACCATAGCGGTTTGTTGGGTTGTTGAATGAAAAGTACGCCGGCAATGGAGCCGCCAATCATTAAATGTCAAAACACTATGCGCCTTAGTTTGTTACAACGCTTTTACCACAACGTCCTACTTCGCTTTTGCGCAAGGGCCTTACTGCGCCGGGCATCGGTAGGCGACACAGCGTCTTTGAGGTTCCAATGTAGGCGCGCTCAAGCTGGCGCTGCGTTAGTTGAAGTGTTGGCGGGCGTGAGTGTGTTGGGCACCGTGACTGCCGTAGCTCTTAACCACAACGAGGAAGCTGAGCAGCTTGCACTGCAATCTCACGCACAAGTTACAGCTTCGGCAATACACGGTGCGGTTGTTTTGCAGCAAGCTAAATGGGCGGTTAATCAGGGTCGCAATTTGAAATCTGGCCTAGTGTTCTCGTCGCAAGGAATTCCCATGGGAATAGACTTGAACCCCGAAGCGAGTCAGGCAGATTGCGAGCATCTATGGAGCGAGCTGGTCTCACTGCCAAAGCCGTTAGGTGATAGCCCTCGCTCTTGGTCTAGCGCGCCTCGTGGTCAACAATGCCGTTTCTCTTATCACTATAGGCAACTGCCCCCAGTACACATCGATTTCCATACGCAATCTGGCGCTGTCACCTACACACTATAATCCTCTTATATTTTGCTCTCATCTTTGCACCGGGACAGTCTTCAGCACAGTCTTTGCCCCAATTCGCTATTCGTGTCGTAAACTTAAACTGTTACTTTATTAACGACTGTATTGAATAGCTGCAAGAGGCGAGGGCATACCATGGCTGATTACCAGGCACCGATTACAGATTTATCTTTCTTACTAAAGCATATCGTTAAAGCTGACCAGCTATGGCCACAGCTGGGCATTGATGATGCTGATCCAGAAACCGCTAAGGCCATCTTGGATGAGGCGGCCAAGCTGTGCGAGCACGTTATTGCGCCGATGAACCGCGAGGCTGATGAGGAAGGGACGCATCTCGAGGCTGGAAAAGTCGTTGTACCCAAAGGCTTTAATGAGGCTTATACCGCTTATTGCGATGGTGGTTGGGGTGCGCTGGGTGGAGACCCTGAATACGGCGGAATGGGGATGCCCAAAACCTTGGTGGCATGTGTTGAAGAAATGTTACAAGGCGCCTGTATGGCATTTGGTTTAGCACCGATGTTAACGGCTGGCGCCTGCTTGGCTCTTAATGCACATGGCAGCACTCACTTAAAAGAACGCTTTTTACCCAAAATGTATTCGGGTGAATGGGCTGGTGCGATGGATCTCACCGAGCCCCATGCGGGTACCGATCTAGGGCTTATTCGCACTAAAGCGGTACCGCTAGAGGAGGAGCTATTGGGCGCGCCGGCTTATGTGGTAACGGGTACCAAGATATTTATTACCTGGGGCGAACACGATATGGCGGAAAATATCGTGCATCTCGTGTTGGCAAAACTGCCGGATGCGCCAGCAGGTTCAAAGGGAATATCGATGTTGTTGGTGCCGAAATTCTTACCGAATGATGATGGTTCTTTGGGTGAGCGCAACGCGGTTAGCTGCGGCGCTTTGGAAAAGAAAATGGGTATTAACGCATCCGCCACTTGTGTGATGAACTTTGAGGGAGCAAAAGGCTGGTTGGTGGGCGAACCCCACAAAGGGTTGGCCGCCATGTTCACTATGATGAATTACGAGCGGCTAACTGTTGGTATACAGGCGGTAGCTGCGGCAGAGGCGAGCTATCAAAGCGCGCGCGACTACGCACGAGATCGCTTACAGAGCCGAAGCTTGAGCGGCGCTAAATTTCCCGACGAAGCTGCAGACCCCATTATTGTTCATCCCGACGTGCGGCGTATGCTATTGCATATGCGTAGTTTTAATGAGGCTAGTCGAGCTTTTTATTTGTATGTTGCTAAATATTTGGATATTGCAAAATTCAGCCAAGATACCCAAGTTAAATCGAATGCCGAAGGTCGCATTGCTTTACTTACGCCTGTTGCGAAAGCCTTTATGAGCGACATGGCCTTATCGGCGGCAATCGAGGGGCAGCAAGTGTTCGGTGGTCATGGTTATATTCGTGAGTGGGGACAGGAGCAATATGTTCGTGACATTCGAATTACTCAAATATACGAGGGCACTAACGGTATTCAAGCGCTCGACTTACTTGGCCGCAAAGTCATTGCGAATAAATCGGTAGCGCTTAAAGACTATTGCCATGAAATAACAGTGTTTATTCAAAATGAATTGTCTGAAAAGTGGCGAGGCGAAGGTGAAACCTTGGTGGCCTGCACTGAAGTGATTTTGGCTATAGCTGAAGAGCTGGAGCAACGATCAATAAAAGGTGCAGATGTAATTGGCGCTAGCGCAGTCGATTTTTTACATGCTTTGGGGCTGGTCTCTTATGCTTACTTATGGCTTCAAATGGTGAATGCTGGCGATGAAGTTTTAAGTGATAGTGGTGGTTCAGGTGATGCTTTTAGTCCTGAATTTTTGGAGGCCAAAAACCACTTGTGCCAATACTTCTTTAATCGCGAGCTTCCTCGGTTCGATTTTTTGGCAGAAAAAATTCGTTCTAACAGCAGTGATGTTATGGGGATGCCTGCAAGCCATTTTTAAATAAAGTCTAAAAATATGGAATTTTTTGCAGGAACTTTTTTTTAAGATAAGGCTCTTTTTACTTCAGTAATGATACTTGGGTTTACGGGAGTGAATCCACTGATTAACGGAGAGCCTTATTTATGAAACTTGTCTTTGCGTCTGCTATTTTGGCGGTTGGTTTGTCGCTAGGTGGCCTATCAAATAGTGCATTTGCGTTGTGGCCTTCGGCCGATAGTGACGGTAATAACTTGCCCACATTGGCGCCGATGCTCGAAAAAATCAATCCTGCTGTCGTCAATATCGCAACCTATACTTCTCGCGAGAATGATAACCCTTTATTAAACGATCCTGCCTTTCGCCGTTTTTTTAACATCCCTAATCAACCCGAGCGTCGCGAGCGCAGTGCAGGCTCTGGGGTCATTATCGACGCGGCAAACGGTACCGTGATTACTAATCATCATGTGATTAAGGGCGCGGATGAAATTCATGTATCTTTAATCGACGGGCGTTCCTTTAAGGCTGAACTCATTGGCTCAGACCCTGAAGTTGATATTGCTGTGTTAAAAATCGATGCTGAAAAGTTGGTGGAAGTGAAGCGAGCAGATTCAGCCAAAATGCGTGTGGGTGATTTTGTTGTGGCAATTGGAAACCCTTTTGGCTTGGGGCAAACAGTCACCACGGGTATTGTCAGTGCGCTAGGTCGAACAGGCTTGGGTATTGAGGGTTACGAAGATTTTATTCAAACCGATGCCTCTATTAATCCGGGGAATTCAGGAGGGGCCTTGGTGAATTTAAGAGGCGAGCTCATCGGTATTAATACTGCCATTATTGCCCCCGGTGGCGGTAATGTGGGGATTGGTTTTGCGATTCCTGTTAATATGGCCAATGTTAGCGTAGAGCAAATTCTAAGTCACGGTGAAGTGCGGCGCGGCCAAATTGGTGTCGGTATTCAAGACGTAACTCAAGAATTACAAAAAGCTTTCGATTTAAAAAATGGCCAGCTCGGCGTGTTAGTGACGAATGTCAGTGAGGGCTCAGAGGCTGATAAAGCAGGGTTGTTACCGGGCGATGTGATTATTGCCGTGGACGGTAAAGATACGCTTAGTGCGAGCCAGTTGCGTAATCAAATCGGTATTCGTCGTATTGGTGATACGGTAAAAGTTAAAGTCATCCGTGAGGGTGATGATAAAGTCTTCAAGGTGAAAATCGGAGACCCTTCAACAATTTCCGGTAATGGCAAGGTCCATAAATTGTTTGAAGGCATTAGTCTTGAGCCAAACAAAGAGGGTGACGGTGTCATCATTACTCAAGTAGCTCGCGATAGTCATCTAGCGCGCTCGGGTTTGCGTCCAGGGGATGTCATTATCGGCGCCAACCGTATTCGCACCGATAACATGCAAGAGCTCGAAGCGGCGTTAGAGCGAAATAGCAAGCAAGCACTATTACACGTGCAGCGCGGTATGGGCACGTTTTACATTGTGATCCAGTAGCGATAGCTTGCCCCGCCCACATATTGTGTTTGCGGGGCGGTACAAAACAACGTGACTCAAAACCGCTCTAGGAAACTGGAGCGGTTTTTTTGTTTGGGTCATTTCGGTGTCTTTGCTTACGGCGAATGCCTCATAAAGCCTAGGCTTTCTCGAAGGTCAGGGCTATATCCGTGGTATTAATTTGTTGGGAGCAGTATTCACATGAGTCGTTAGGCTGATGTAGCCACCCATTTGTTTGAAACAGTGGGTGCATCGAGTGTTGAAGCTATAAGCAGTTGGCATCGCATGGTAGGATTCGAGAAATTTTATCAATCATTCGCATGTGAAACGATGAGGCTTCATGAAAACAACGATTAATTATCTTTCTCAAGGCAGTAATATTGCTGCAGATTTATATTTGCCGGCAAACCTTGAAAAACCACTCCCCCTTATAGTGATGTGCCACGGTTTCTGTGGCGTTAAAGGTTTATTGCTGCCCGGTTTTGCCGAACAATTCCAAAAGGCGGGTTTTGCTGTGATCGCTTTTGATTATCGCGGTTTTGGTGAAAGTGAAGGTGAAGAGGGGCGGTTGCAGCCAGCGTTGCAAATTGAAGATATCAAAGCGACCCTCGATTTTGCAGTACTGATGTCCATTGTGGATGCCAGCAAAATAGCACTATGGGGAACATCTTTTGGTGGCGCTAATGCGATTGTTGCTGCTACAGAAGATGCACGCGTAAAGTGCGTGGCCGTGCAAGTAACCTTTGGCGATGGTGAGCGTGTTATTACGGGTGAGCTTGGTGAAGAAGAAAAAGCAAAATTACTCGGCTCGCTTCAAAAAATGCAGGCGCGTAAAGCCGATAGTGGTAAAGAAATGTGGGTACCTATAGCTAAGGTTTTAAGTGATGAGCAATCTAAGGCTTTTTACAGCCGCTATGCCGAAGACTTTCCAGCGTTAAAAACGAAAATTCCGTTTTTAACGACTGCTGAAACATTGAACCATAAGCCCGAAAGCTACCTTGCCGACCTCAATGCGCCATTGCATATTACGGTTGCAGAGCAAGATGGTGTAAATCCACCGGCAGAGTCGTACGCTTTGTTCGATGCGGCTAAAGAGCCTAAACAGTTGTTGAGTATTGCAAATGCTACTCATTACGATGTTTATGAGGGCGAGTATTTGGAGCAAGTTGCGGCAGCTCAAATCGCTTGGTTTAAACAGCATTTGGGCGTGTAGCCTTAGGGGGGATTTACAAAATTGATTGGGTTGGCATTCTATAGCGCCAGCCCAATGCTTATCCGCGATAGCTATTGATTCCCCCTCTACCTGATCGACGCCCTTTATTATTCCCTTGCTATTAGCTGGTCTCCTGTTATTCCTAATTTATTAGCCTTATTTCTATTTTCATTGTTTTTCGCGATATCCTAATCATTAATCTTGCCGATAAAGGTGAGTTTAATAATTCGCTTAGTGTGCGCTGTTTCTCGAAAATTAATTTGGCAGGACTCTACTTTTTTTATTTTCATGGGTCATTAATTTTCGAAAAGTTAAGCGTTTATAAAGCTCGTCGTACATATGTACTATTGACACTCTTTAATTGAATGTAATGCTCATTGTGAGAGTGAATTTCCCCCATTTTTGATTAATGCTGGTATTTTCGCGCTTGGTTTGGTGGTGGCATTTTCATCGTCAAAATTCATTGGGGTTAATGGGGGAAATATGAAAATCATTCAAAAAGTTAGAACAATCTATAATTTAAAAAATAATAATATTCGCATGCCTGCATCAAATGTTTTTTTGTTGGCTGGTGTTATGTTTTTAGCAGCATGCGGTAGCGGGGAGAAGGCAATAGATAGCACTGCTGGTGTTAGTAGTGAAGCGGCCGTTGATATGTCGGGCGGTCAGGCTTATCAATCAGCTGATGGTATTGTTGGTGGACAGCTATATTCTAAATTTTGGGCGGCTGAAACAGGATTTAGTCTAAATAATTCGAATCTTGATAATCAAGATCAGTTAGATAATATTACAGATAAATCCAATTTTTTTCGTTGTAAACAGTGCCATGGCTGGGATCGGCTGGGGCGCGAAGGTGGTTATAGTAATCGAGCCCCTTCGGTGTCTAGGCCAAATGTTGCCGATATTGATTTAGCTTTACTCAGTGATACCGCGACCCCACAAGCTTTATTTGATGGCATAAAAGGCGGTAGTGATTATCGTTCAGTTGACGAGGATTTGAATAGTTATGATCCTAACAATAATGCATCAATGGGGGATCAAATGCCTAATTATGGCAGTATTCTGACTGATGCTCAGATTTGGGATATTGTTAAATATTTAAAAGAAGAGGCTCTCGATACGTCGGGTTTATACGACATCGTATTGGCAAGTGGTCAATATCCTGATCGTGCTCGTAGCTTTCAAAATTTAGGTGTTGATGGCAGTGCGATGGCTGGTGACGAGGTTTATGCCGATAATTGTGCCATATGTCACGGTGCGGATGGCACCCAAATATTGGTCGACGGTGAATCTTATACTGTTGGGCGACATATGCGCTCTAAGCCTTACGAAGACCAGCATAAGGTTAAGTTTGGTCATTTGGGGAGTATTATGGGGCCTATATTGTCTGATTCCGATTTGAGCGAAATTCAGGATCTTTTTGCGGCTGTTGCGGATGTTAGTAAGTACCCAGACGAGCAACCCACGCCCTAGTCTGTTTTTGTAGTTTACCCAGCTCAATATGTTGAGCTGGGCTTAGGCGCGAGGCAATAAGAGCTTGTCCAATTAGGCGAAGGCGCCTGTTTTATCAATAAGGCGCTCGAAGGGGCGCATGCCGGGACCTATAGGGCATAGGTCAGTAGGGTAACTGCTCCACGACATTATGTTCCTGCCCCGATGCGTTATTCTAATAACCTACTTCCCTGTAGGCTCCCTCGTCTAATTGGACAAACTATTATCGCCTCGCTCCTTATGCGTTTTTGAGGTGTCGATAAGGTCGTTTTTAGCCGTAATAACCTTGATTTTTTTGGGGTCAAGCTGTTAAGCGTAGATGCTACCGACTCTGGTAGAATGGCGGCCTGATTTACCCACACAGTCTTATTTTATGTCTAACGCTAAGCTTATATCGCCTTCCTCCATTAAAGTCGCGCCGCATTTGTGCTCGTTCCCCAAGTATTGGGCTGAGTGCTTTGGTGCAGCGCCTTTCTTACCGATGTCTCGTAAGGAGATGGACGATTTAGGCTGGGATAGCTGCGATATTATTATTGTGAATGGCGATGCTTACGTGGATCACCCCAGCTTTGGCGGGGCTGTTATTGGCCGTTTACTGGAGTTTCAAGGCTTTCGTGTAGGCATGATTGCCCAGCCCGATTGGCAAAGCTGCGACCCTTTTAAAGTTCTGGGTAAGCCGAATCTGTTTTTTGGTATTAGTGCCGGCAACATGGATTCCATGATTAACCGCTATACCGCCGATTTGAAAATGCGTAACGATGATGCTTACACGCCTGCCAACGAAGGCGGTAAGCGCCCCGATCGCGCAGTGACTGTTTATGCTCAGCGTTGTCGCGAAGCCTACAAAGATGTGCCCATTATTATTGGCGGTATCGAGGCTAGCTTGCGCCGTATAGCGCAATACGACTATTGGAGCGATGAAGTTCGGCGTTCGGTATTGGTTGATTCTGGTGCGGATATTTTACTCTACGGCAATGCAGAGCGCGCCATTATTGAGGTGGCTACCGAGCTTGCCGGCGGCAAAAAGATTGACGAACTTACCAATATTCTTGGTACTACCGTAGTGCGTAAAACCATCCCCGAGGGCTGGACGGTTATTGATTCCTCTCGGGTGGATTGGGCCAAAAATATTGATGTTATTCCCAACCCTTATGTAACGGAAGATACCGGCACCAGCGAATGTAAAACCAATGCTAATAGCGGCGGCGGTGCGCCTTCCATGCCGGGCATTGATGGCGAGCTTTACGGCGATGCCGCGCAACAAGAACCCGAGGCCCCAGAGCAAAGCGTACAAGAAGAAGTAGTACGCATTATTCCTATGCCGGTACATCGCAAACATGATTTTGATGATGCTACCACGGCCATTCGGCTGCCTTCTTTTGAAAAGGTACGTAGCGATCGGGTGTTGTATTCACACGCTTCGCGAGTACTGCATTTAGAATCTAACCCGCAAAACGCACGTACGTTGGTACAAAAGCACGGCAACCGCGAGGTGTGGATTAACCCGCCGCCCATTCCACTCGAAACCGACGAGATGGATTCTGTGTTTGCGTTGCCTTTTGCACGCATTCCACATCCGGCTTATGGCAATGCGACTATTCCTGCCTACGAGATGATTAAAACATCCGTGAATATTATGCGCGGTTGTTTTGGCGGGTGTTCGTTTTGCTCAATTACGGAGCACGAAGGTCGGGTTATTCAATCGCGTTCAGAGGAATCTATCCTGCGCGAAATTGAAGAAATTCGCGATAAAACCCCAGGTTTTACCGGCACAATTTCAGATCTTGGTGGCCCCACGGCCAACATGTATATGTTGAATTGCAAGGACCCTCAAATCCATGCAAATTGCCGTCGTTTAAGTTGTGTATTTCCGACTATCTGTAAAAATCTGGTTACGGATCATTCGTCTACTACCCAGTTGTACCGCAAAGCGCGTGCAATACCGGGGGTGAAGAAGGTCGCCATTGCTTCGGGTTTACGTTATGACTTAGCCCTTGAAGATCCAGAGTACGTGAAAGAGCTGGTAACGCATCACGTGGGCGGATATTTAAAAATTGCCCCAGAGCACACCGAAGAAGGTCCGCTGAATAAAATGATGAAGCCGGGCATCGGTACTTTCCATGCCTTTAAAAAGCTTTTTGATAAGTATTCGAAAGAAGCAGGTAAAAAGCAGTATTTAATTCCGTATTTCATTGCCGCACACCCAGGTTGTGAAGACGAGGATATGATTAATCTGGCTTTTTGGGTGAAGAAAAACAAGTACCGTTTAGATCAAGTGCAAACGTTTTACCCGTCGCCTATGTCGTTGGCTACGGCCATGTACTATTCCGAAAAAGATCCACTGGGTAAAGTTAATTATAAAAGTGGCAAGGTTCATACCCCGCGCAATTTGAAACAACGCCGTTTTCAAAAAGCTTTACTGCGTTTTCACGATGAAAAAACGTGGCCAATGTTGCGTAGCTCTTTTAAAGAAATGGGGCGCGAAGATTTAATCGGCACCGGCGAAAATTCCTTGGTGCCGCCGGAGGCTTTACAGCGTAGTCGGCCACGTAATAATGTTGCTGGGAAATTAGCGACGGCGGGGCGCCCGCTCAATAAAGGGCCTGGAGGCCGGCCTAAAAATGGCCCCAACAAAGCCAACGCTAAAAAAGCAGGTCCTAAAAAGCGCCGTTAAAGTTAACGACGCCATTCGTTATGTTAGCGCCACTGAATCTACCGGCTAATTGCCAACGCTTAGTTGTTGGTTTAAGTGGCGGTGTGGATTCAGTGGTGTTGTTGCATTGGACCAAGCAGCAATTGGTTGCTCAAATACACGATGGCTCGATTGCGCTCAACGCTATTCATATTAACCATCAGTTATCCCCAAATGCCCAGCAATGGCAGCAACAGGTTGAAAGCTTGTGCCGAAACATGGGTGTTCCTCTCATTGTAAAAACAGTCGAAATTCATCTTGCCGGGCAGGGTGTAGAGCAAGCGGCGCGGCAAGCACGCTACCAAGCCTTTGAGGGTGAGCTTAAATTAGGCGATGTTCTTGCCGTTGCGCACCATCAAAATGATCAAGCTGAGACTTTACTGTTGCGTTTAATGCGCGGTACTGGCGTGCAAGGGTTATCGGCGATGCTTGCCGAACGACCTTTAGGGGCAGGGCGTTTATGGCGACCGCTATTGCAATGCTCAAAGGCGGGTATTCTTGCGTACGCTAAAAAGCATGCCTTGCAGTGGGTTGAAGATGAAAGTAATGCGGATACGCGCTTTAGCCGCAATTATTTGCGCCATCAAGTTGTTCCAACGCTTACAGCGCATTGGCCGCAAGCGATCAACCAAATAGCCTCAGCAGCCGATCACGCCGCCGAAGCCCAAAGTTTATTAGATGAGTATGCTGCGATAGATTTTGCAGCGGTTGAGCTTCGTACCGAACGGTGTGGGTCGTCTATTAATATCACCGCGCTGCAAGGGCTCTCGTGGGCGCGGCAAAAGCAGTTGGTTCGCTACTGGTTAAAACAGCAAGGTGAGCTACCCCCAGAAAGTCGTCATCTAGAAGAGCTCAATAAACTGTTACATGCTAAGAGCGATGCACAGCCTTCGCTAGTGTTAGGGCGTTACGGATTTAGTCGTTTTCAGCAGCGTTTGTATCTTTTGCGTTCGATAGACATTAATCCTGTTGAGTTAAAGCCTGTCGTGTTCGCGGGTTATTGTTTGTTAGCTGATGGCAGCACATTGCGGGTAGAGGGCTTTGGTGGTGACTTAGTTGTACGCTACCGTCAAGGCGGTGAGCGTGCGCAGCCCGCTGGACGTGCGCATTCCCAAACCCTAAAGAAATTATTGCAGGAATACCGGCTAGAGCCTTGGCTTAGAAGCCGCGTGCCTCTTATATATTGCGGTGAAACATTAGTCGCGGTTGGCGATTTGTGGTTGCAGCACGGCGCCGCTGCGGCTTGCGGTTTGCCAGAAAATACGCACATTGCCGTGTCGTGGGCCTTTCCTCGTGGTTAATGCCGCAGCGATAAAATCCTTCTAAATAATCTTCAAGTTTTCGCCGTTCAGGCCGACAAATAGGGTATAGCCATACAAACTTGAGAGAGTCACCATGCCATTAGTCTGTTCGTCTTTAGTTGATGTTATTCGTACCCGTAAAGCCATGCAGACCGCCTTTGAATCCGGTGATTGGGACGGCGTCAAAGCGTGTGATGAGCGTTTAGGTCGCATGCTGGATACGGCGTTTTCTGATGATAATCGTGATAATACCGCGTTGGTCGGTGAGCTGGAAAAAGTGTTAGCAATGTACGCTCGCGTGGTCACTTATTTGCCCGAAGCAACAGCGCAACGTTGGTTGTGCGCCACTAATACGCCTTCAGTATTGGCGTAATGGGGTTTCTGCTCCTACAGTGATTGGTGTCGATAGTGGATGCGTTAATGTGCGAAGTACGAAAAACCACCACTGCTTATTTAACGTGATGTGCTTAGTGAGTGGAAGCTTGCGCTAGCGGTATAGCCAAACTTCCAGCAATGGATGCTCGCCATGAACCCAAAAAATATTGAATTTAAGTCACCCGATGGTGCGCCCAATGTGCGTTTCATCTCCCCTAAGGTACAAGCTGAAGCGGCACTGGTTGAATACAGTAAGGCATTATCTTTGTTGTTTAATCAAAGTGTGCAAATGTTGTTGCTGGCCAAAAATGCAGCCGTGACCCAATGTGCCGATAAGCAGCTGATGGTTATTTTGCTGGAAACGCAGCGCGTATGCGAGCGGCTGTGTAGCTATTCAAAGGCCGCTAAGGGCGTACATACTAGCGGTAATTTGTTTCGTTATTTAACCTACTTACTGGCTAAAGCCGAAACCGATCCTAGCGTTGACACCTTCTATGAGGTTGCCTCGGTGGCTGAAGTGTTGTTTGAGGGGTTTGATGCAGCAAGGGTGAGCTAGAGGGCGTAATATTTAATCCCCTAATGCTGCTAAGCGTCTCGGTAACTGCTCCTAGATATTATGTCCCTGCAATGCTCATAAGGGGCTTCCTGCCCCGATGCGCCATCTTGATGACCTACTTTACTATATTCACTATAAACTTCCTGCATGCGTGCACTGGAATCAATTTACGCAGAAAAGGTGGCGCATGTATTGAGGCGGCGCTAGCAGTTTTGCCGTTATTTCGATTGGTGCCGTAAAGAATAAAATTATTCGCGCCTCGCGCGTGGTCAGTTTGCGTATAATGCGCGCTTTTATTCTCCGAGGCGCGCGTGGAAAGTCTTTATCTGTTGATTCCCATAGCTATGTTGATTGTCGTCGTCGCGGTTGCGGTATTTTTTTGGGCCGTAAAATCCGGTCAATACGACGATCTCGATACGGAAGCCCATCGCATTTTATTCGATGACGATGACATCGCCGCTAAGCGAGCACGCCAAGCGGTTAATCCCAGTATTGAGCCTAAGAGTGACGCCAGTGATTGAAGTGGTGCTATCGGCCTTGTTGCTGGGCATTCTTGGTGCTGGTCATTGTTTAGGCATGTGCGGCGGGTTTGCTGCCGCGTTGGCTTATGCTATACCCGCCGAGAAGGTTGCTCGGCGCTTTGCTTTATTACTGGCCTATAATCTCGGGCGCATCAGTAGTTATGCTTTATTGGGCGGGTTAGTCGCGGCGGGGCAAAATGCGAGTTTTGATAGCGGTTATCCGCTAGCGCGAACAATTGCAGGCTTACTCCTCATTGCAACGGGTCTTTATCAGGCAGAAATATGGACCGGCATCACGATACTCGAGCGCGGTGGGCAAAAAGTATGGCGCTATATTCAACCGGTTAGTCAGCGTTTATTACCGGTTTATACCGTGCCCAAGGCACTGCTGCTGGGTGCGCTTTGGGGTTGGTTACCGTGTGGCTTGGTGTATTCGGTGCTTGCGTTGGCCGCAACACAAAGTGGCATAGCCGAAGGCGCTTTAACCATGGCCGCTTTTGGTGCTGGCACATTACCCGCTGTTTTTGCCGGCGGTTTGGCTGCATCGTGGGTTCGTCAGTGGCTAGCACGGCGATGGTTTAAAGTTGGGCTGGCGTCGTGCTTTATTGTTTTTGGGGTATGGACCTTGGTCGTGGCTTGGTATCACCATTCTCATCATGCTGAGCATCATCACAATCATAACCCAGAGCATCAAAACCACGATGCCATGCCTGCCGGCGCGGCTGATCAAGATCATTCAATGCAAGATCACTCTAATCATTAGTGTTATTAAGGATTTATTATGCGTTTATTACATACCATGCTGCGAGTAGGCGATCTCGATAGATCACTCGCGTTTTACGTGGATGTATTGGGCATGCGTTTATTGCGCAAACAAGATTTCCCTGACGGGCGCTTTACCTTAGCTTTTATCGGTTACGGTGATGAAGATAGCAATACCGTATTGGAATTGACTCACAATTGGGACACCCAAAGCTATGCATTAGGTGATGGCTATGGGCATATCGCGTTAGGCGTTGAAGATGTCTATGCCGCTGCCGCTGCAATTAAAGCCGCAGGTGGTAAAATTGTGCGCGAAGCCGGGCCTATGATGCACGGCACTACCGTATTAGCCTTCGCTGAAGATCCCGACGGTTACAAAGTTGAATTATTACCTATTGATCACCACAGCTCATGATTAAATTAACGCAAGCGAGCCTACAGCGCGGCCATAAAATCCTATTAGAGCAAGCATCCCTTACGGTACACATCGGTGAAAAGCTCGGTGTTATTGGTGCTAACGGCAGCGGTAAATCCAGTTTATTTAAATTATTAATTGGCGAGTTAGCTGTAGATGCGGGCGATCTACATGTTCCCAGTGCTTGGAAAATAGCGCACATGGCGCAAGAGGTGGGTGCGGGTGATCGCACCGCTTTGGATTATGTCCAAGATGGCGACACCGAGCTGCGAACCGTAGAGAAAGACATTGCCAATGCCGGTGAAGACGGTGAAAAGTTAGCGAATCTTTATGCGCAATACGAGCATATCGATGGTTACACTGCTGCCGCTAGAGCTATGCAGTTAATTGCCGGTTTAGGCTTTTGCGCCGCTGATGGTGAGCGTCCCGTGTCCGATTTTTCGGGCGGTTGGCGTATCCGTTTAAATCTCGCGCAAGCACTCATGTGTCGTTCCGACTTATTATTGCTGGATGAGCCCACTAACCACTTAGATTTAGATGCAACGCTTTGGCTAGAGCAACGTTTAAAACAATACCAAGGGACATTGCTGATTATTTCGCACGATCGCGATTTCCTTGATAACGTAGTCACAGGTATCGCTAATTTTGAAAATAATCAATTAATTACTTACAGCGGTAATTATAGTGCTTACGAACGCCAAAAAGCCGAGCGTTTAGCGCAGCAACAGGCGGCTTTTGATAAACAACAAGAACGCATTACCGAAATCGAAAGCTTTGTTCGCCGCTTTAGAGCGAAGGCCACCAAAGCGAAGCAGGCGCAAAGTCGATTAAAAGAATTGGAGCGTATGGAGCAACTTTCGCCGGCGCATATTGATTCCCCATTTAACTTTCGCTTCCCTACGCCAGAGCGTATTCCCCAGCAACTGATTACATTAAGTGATGCGGATTTAGGTTATGGCGATAAAGCCTTACTTAAAAAAGTGCAACTCAGTATTCACGGTAATTCCCGTTTGGGTTTGTTAGGTGCCAATGGTGCGGGTAAATCTACCCTAATGAAAACCTTGGTGGGCGGCAATGGGGCAGACTCTACCTTGTTATCGGGGGATCGTGTTGAGGGTGCGCATTTGCGTATCGGCTATTTTAATCAGCATCAACTCGAAGCGTTGGATATGAATGCATCCTGCGCGCTGCACTTACAACGTTTAAGCCCTAAGGCCTCTGATCAGGAAATTCGCAATTTTCTCGGTAGTTTTGATTTTCAGGGCGATAGAGCGTTTGAAACAATCAAACATTTTTCGGGTGGTGAAAAAGCACGCTTGGCGATGGCGATTGTTGCGTGGCAAAAACCGAACCTTTTGTTACTCGATGAGCCCACTAACCATTTAGATCTTGAAGTTCGACACGCTTTAACTTTGGCGCTGCAAGGGTTTGATGGTGCGGTTGTACTCGTATCGCACGATAGGCACTTGCTGCGTAATTCGGTGGAAGAATTCTTATTGGTGGATGATGGCAAAGTCACCATCTTTGATGGCGATCTTCACGATTACGAAGTCTGGCTAACCTCTCGAAATGCAACGGCCTCGGGTGGTCAAACCACTAGCGAGACAGTACTTGCGCAAGATAAAAATACGAAAAAAATAGAACGGCAAAATAACGCGGCAATACGGGCACAGTTAAAGCCCTTGACCAATGCGGTTAAAAAGCTTGAAAAAGAAATTGATAAATTGCAGCAAAACTTAAGTAGCGTAGAGCAAGAACTGTCAGATCCGGAGCTTTATGCTGTGGGTGGCGATGTATTGGCAAAAACCTTAAAACGTCAGGCAGAGATCAGTGAAAAACTGGAGGTGTGTGAAGAAGAATGGATGCTGAAAAGTGAAGAGTTAGAAGTCTTAACTCAAAGTTAGAAATAATTCATTTATTCATTGTTTATCACACACCGCTGAGGGCAATCCCTCGTACTCGGGTGTATAGGAAAAAGTATGGCCAATAGCGAAACAGTCGATAAAATTTTACATGCCGCAACGGTATTATTTGCCGAGCGCGGCTTTGCCGAAACTTCGTTGCGAACGATAACCAGTATGGCTGATGTTAATTTAGCAGCCGTCAATTATCACTTCGGTTCTAAAAAGGCGCTTATCCAAGCTGTTTTTACGCGTTTCCTCGAACCTTTTTGTAAAGCGCTTGAAAGTAATTTGGATAAACTGGACCGTGAATCGCCTAGCGTTCGAGATGTTTTGTTGGCGGCGGGTGATGCTTTTATTGTTACGCAACGTGAAGTAAATGAGCGTCCAGAGCGCTTTGCTCGATTAATGACGCTGGCTTATACCCAGTCGCAAGAGCATTTACGCCAACATTGCTCTGAACGTTTCGGTTGTACCTTGGCTCGCCTTACTAAGTTGTTGCAAGTCGCAGCGCCCAATACGGATTTCATGCAATTTTATTGGCGCATGAACTTTATGTTGGGAGCGTCACTATTTACTTTGTCTAGCTTTGAATCGATTGTGGCGATGCTGGGGAAAAACCCTGAAGAGGTTCCTATCGATGAAATGCTTAAATATTTGGTGCCAGCCATGACCGGTATGCTGCAAAGTGATCAGGTAGTTGATGAAGCGCCTGCTGATAATGCGCCCGCTTAATTGATTAATATTCTGACTATAAAGGTTGCTCTATGAAGGCTCTAGGTTCCGTCATGTTAGATGTTTCTGGCATGACGTTAACGGCAGAGGAGAGGGAAGTCTTAGCGCATCCGCAAGTTGGAGGACTGATTCTTTTTTCACGAAATTACGATAACCCTCAACAGCTTATAGATCTAAACCGACAAATTCGTGAGTGTAATAAAAAGTTGTTGATCGCGGTCGACCATGAGGGTGGTCGCGTTCAGCGTTTTCGTGAAGGTTTAACGCGCATACCGGCAATGCATTATCTTGCGCAAATGGCACCGGATTTAATCCCGGCAACGGCGGCGTTAATGGCGCGGGAGTTAATGGCGTTAGGCGTCGATTTTACCTTCGCGCCAGTGCTGGATCGTTTTAACCCAGAAAGCCAAGTGATTGGTGATCGCGCTTTCTCTGAGTGCCCTAAAGAGGTTGTGCAGTACGCAGAAGCGTTTGTATCTGGGCTTGCTTTAGCCGGTATGGCCGCCGTGGGAAAGCATTTTCCTGGTCATGGTGGTGTAGTGGGCGATACGCATTTAGAAACGGCGATAGATGAACGTGATTTTGCCGATATAGAAGAAACTGATTTATACCCTTTTGCTCAACTGGCATCAAAATTACAGGGTGTGATGCCGGCACATGTGGTTTTCCCTTGTTTAAGTGACTTGCCTGTTGGTTTTTCGGTGGAATGGCTACAGGGTGTATTGCGGGAAAGTTTACAGTTTAGTGGTGCTATTTTTAGTGATGATTTATCCATGGCAGCGGCAAAGGTCGCGGGTGGCCCTGTAGAGCGGGGCATGGCCGCCATGGCCGCGGGTTGTTCTATGGTATTAATGTGTAATCAGCCAAATGATGCCATCCAATTGATAGAAGGTTTTGAACGCGAAAATATTCGTTCGCAAGAGTCTTTAATCAGTAATTTAAGTGCGGTTAAGGCGAGAACACAACACGGTTTTAACTGGAAGGCTCTCCAAGCTTCCTCAGAGTGGCAAGCGACACACCGAGCGCTGCAGACACTAACATAGTTACAAATAAGGGACGAGGAAACAATATTTCATCCACTAATGCTTGATATCGACATGCTTACCTTCGCTGCTTAAAGGGTTACATGCCCCGGCATGCGCCCCTTTAAGCGCCTCGATAAGAAAGCCGATCTCTTCGCCTGATTGGATAAACTATTATTGCCTCGCCCCTAATCAAATTTAAAAAGTTATTAGGTTTATATTGGGGAGTGAATTAATGGATGTCGAAGCAATGAAATCATGGCTTGAGCAATTTGTGTCGCATGATTATTTATGGATTGTTGAAGTTTTTTTTGTGGTGACGGTGACGCTTATTGCTGCTTTTATTGTGTCCCGTACGCTCTCGCAGTTAGTTAGGCGAAGCGCTGCTACAAAGAGCCTGTGGGATGATGCGCTTTTTGACTCTTTATTCAGGCCCGCAAAGTGGATGGTTTGGGTTTTAGGTTTGTCCTATGCCGCAGGTATTGCGGCCGCACAAACGGAAGTGAGCTTGTTATCTATGATTGGGCCTGCTCGCACCGTGGGTTCTATTCTGATTCTTGTATGGTTTGTGGTGGGCTTTATTAAGCGCGCCGAACGCAATTTAGTTGATCCTGAATATTCACGTAAACCTATGGATGCCACAACCGCGATGGCCATTGGTAAGTTGTTGCGTGTTTCTACAATTATTACGTCGGCATTGGTTATGCTGCAGTCTTTAGGCTATAGCATTTCTGGAGTATTAGCCTTTGGTGGTATTGGTGGCATTGCTGTCGGTTTTGCGGCGAAAGATTTACTGGCCAACTTTTTTGGTGGCCTAATGATTTACTTGGATCGCCCGTTTGCCGTTGGTGATTGGGTGCGTTCACCCGATCAAAATATAGAAGGTACCGTCGAAGATATTGGCTGGCGTTTAACGCGTATTCGTACTTTTGATAAGCGTCCGCTGTATGTACCTAACGCAACATTTACTCAGATATCCGTTGAAAACCCTTCACGAATGCTACATCGGCGGATAAAAGAGACTATTGGTATTCGTTATGATGACGCCGATAAAATGGCTGTGATTGTAGAAGATGTAAAACAAATGTTGCGCACACATCAAGATATTGCACAGGACCAAACATTAATTGTAAATTTTAATGCGTTTAATGCCTGCTCCCTCGACTTTTTTATCTACACCTTTACTAAAACTACCGCTTGGATTGAATTTCATGAAATCAAGCAAGATGTCATGCTAAAGATTATTAATATTATCGAAGGGCATGGTGCAGAGTGCGCATTCCCCACATCAACCCTGCATATTCCCAACGGTGTAATGGTAAACTCACAAACGTCTGGTGGCAGCGCAAAGCAGGATTCAAACCATGGCACATAATATTGCGTGGCCAGCGTCTAAACAGGTATATACAGAGCAACAAGTTTCGGACGCGGTGGCCGCACAGGCCGAGCAGATTAATAGCGCACTGACAGATACCCCTCTCATTGCATTATGCGTCTTGCATGGTGGCATGGTGTACTCGGGTTTGCTGTTACCTAAATTGACGATGCCAGTATCATTAGATGCCATCCGTGTGACGCGTTACCGCAATACCACCCAAGGTGGCGATGAATTACATTGGATTTCGCGGCCGGAATTGTCGCTCAAAAATAAAACCGTGCTTTTAATGGACGATATTTTTGATGAAGGCAAAACGTTAGAGTATTTAGCGGTATGGGCGATAGAGCAAGGTGCAGCGCGCGTGTATTCTGCCGTGATGGTGGATAAGCAACACGATCGTAAACCTATTAATTACAAGGTCGATTCTGCTGCCATGACGGTACCGGATGAGTATGTTTTTGGTATGGGGATGGATTACAAAGGGGCGTGGCGTAATGCCAGCGGTATTTGGCATATTACATAAATAAAAAGCGCTCATTGAGCGCTTTTTTATTGCCTAGCCCCTTAGGGGTGTGCATTAAATAACTTCCCGTTTTTGAATTCCTGGGTGCACGCTTGCCTTCGTTAAAAATATTTGCAATAGCCGGCTATTACGCCATATTTTCGCCTCGTCAAGCGTGCACACACAAACCCAAATCCCATCAACTTATTCAGTGCACGCCCCTTAGCGCTTTTTCTATATCTTGTGTTAAGGCCTCGGGTTTGGTTGCAGAAGCATAGCGCTTCAAAACATCGCCTTCTGTATTAACTAAAAATTTTGTGAAATTCCACTTGATGGCTTTGCTGCCTAAAATTCCTCGCTCCTTTTCTTTTAGGTATGTAAACAATGGTGCTGCGTCTGGGCCGTTGACGTCTATTTTTTTACTCATTGAAAAGCTAACGCCATAATTAGCCATGCAAAATTGCCCAATTTCATCTGCGTTACCGGGCTCTTGATGGCCAAATTGATTACAGGGGAAGCCAATAATCACTAAGCCTTGTTCGGCATAATGCTTGTGAAGATTTTCTAGGCCTTCGTATTGGGGCGTGAAGCCGCATTTGCTGGCGGTATTGACAATAAGTACTGCTTTGCCTTTCAAATCGGCCAAGCTCAGTGTTTGGCCATCCAGTAGGGTAACGTCAAAATCATAAAATTGATTGGGCATAAAATTATTCCTGCTGATATTTTTTTGAGTAAAAATGGAGCAAAAAAAACCCGCGTCAGCGGGCTTTAAAGATTCAGTATAAATTACGCATATCACCGACTATCGGATTTTTTTGCGCGCTTTAAGACTTATGGCGTGGCGCATCCGTTTTTTCTAGCACGCTTTTGTCGTGATGCATTGTGTTGTAAATTTCACGTGTATCAAAACCAATTTCTAGATGCTTATTAAACAACCCGAGTGTTAAATAACTGATCCAGTTTTTTTGATCCAGTTGGCCGGCATAGTTGTAGTTGAAAGTGCCGTCCTTTTTAAGGGCTGGATAGTTAGGGTAGTTTTCCTTGAGTACTTTTATCGCATTTACGCCCAATTCGTCTTGGCCCAGCATATGGTATGCCTGAATTAAGGAGGCTAAACCATCGGGGACGGCAGGCGAGCCTTGGTAGTTCTCGACCACAGCACGACCGCGTGCCGCCGCAGCGAGGTAAGCTTTGCGGCTAAAGTAATAGTTGGCGATGTGTATTTCGCCGCGGGCAAGTAAGTTACGCAGGTAGACCATGCGCAGCTGGGCGTCCACAGCATAATCTGAGCTAGGGTATCGAGTTACAAATTCAGATAGCATATTGAAGGCGTTAACCGCGGCGCCGGGGTCGCGGCTGGTGTTGTCCATGCCAAAAATAGAGCCCACGAGAGAGCTTTCTTTGTTAAAACTGGCTAAGCCGCGCATGTAATAGGCGTAATCGGCATGGCGATGTTGCGGATGCAGACGAATAAAGCGGTCTGCATTGGCAATAGATAAGTCAAAATCACCCGATTGGTAATGGGCATAGATCAGCTCTAGCTGCGCTTGCTCGCCAAAGGTGCCAAAAGGAAAGTTTTCTTCGAGAAGCTCTAGCGAAGAGACTGCAGATTGCCAATTCTTGCCGTCCAATGCACGCTGAGCGCGCTCGTACAGCTGCTGTTCGGTGCTTTTCTCTTTTTCCTCGTTAGAGGCGCAACCGGTTAATGTTGCCCCAAGCGCTAGGGCGCCAATCAGTACAAATATAAGGTGTGCTCGCATTCAGTCGTGCTCTGTATCATTATGTGCGTTTTTTTGCGCCCAGCCTCGGGCGGCGAGGGCGCAGTTTAGCCAGTAGCAGGTAATAACTCAATGATGCAAGAAATTTCCCAGCAAACCAAAGTCCCGATGGAGTCCAAAGGTCAGCGGTTGGACGCGATTGCGGCGCAGTTGTTCCCTGATTATTCACGGGGGCAATTACAAGCGTGGATTAAGTCGGGCGAACTGACCGTGAATGCCAGTGTAAGAAAACCGAATGCTAAATTAGCCGGTGGCGAGCAATTGTCATTAACGGCCACTTTAGCCGATGTTAACGACTGGCAACCCGAAGACATCGCTATTGATGTGGTCTTTGAGGATGACGATATTCTTGTCGTCAATAAACCGGCCGGTTTGGTGGTACACCCGGCAGCGGGTAACTATACGGGTACGCTGTTAAACGGTTTGTTATTTCACTACCCCAATGCCAAGCATATTCCCCGTGCCGGTATTGTCCACCGTTTGGATAAAGATACAACCGGCTTAATGGTTATCGCAAAAACGCTGCAGGCGCAAAACCATCTTGTGCAGCAGCTACAGGCGCGCACTGTCGCGCGTCGCTATGCGGCGGTGCTTTCGGGTACCTTGCTGAGTGGTGGCACGGTAGAAGCGCACATAGGGCGCGATTCTAAACACCGCACCCGTATGAAGGTGGTTGATTCTGAAAATGATGCGGGTAAAGAGGCGATCACCCACTACCAAGTGGTAAAACGCTTTAAGCATTTCACGTGGGTAGAGTTGAAGCTAGAAACCGGTCGAACTCACCAAATTCGCGTACACATGACGCATATAGGTTTGGGATTGGTTGGCGACGCTACCTATCGTGGCCGAGGGTTAAAGACCTCTGAGATCGATGATGCGGTACTTGAGTGCGTTAGAGGCTTTGGGCGGCAGGCATTGCATGCCAAAGCACTCGGGCTGATTCACCCGACAACCGGTGAGGAATGCCATTGGGAAATTCCCTTACCCGATGACTTTGCCGAATTGCTTGAGGTGTTAAAGAAAAGCAATGTCTAACGACAGGGTCGAATCAGCGGAACGTATTGTTCCCGTATTTGAACCTCAGTGGCCGGCGCCTAGCAATGTGCAAGCGGCGATTACCTTGGTGGCTCCAGATGCTACGGAATTTGGCGCTTACAATCTGGCGCAGCATGTGGGTGATGATCCTGTGCGTGTGAGTGCGAATCGCGCACAGTTGGCGCGCCAGCTCGATGTGCCTCATTGGCAATGGTTAGAGCAAGTGCACGGGGTTGAGGTCTTGCGAGCTGATGTCGGTACAAGCCTACAACCGGTACCGCAAGCGGATGCGTGCACGACACAGTACGCTAAGCTTGCCTGTGCCGTGTTAACGGCCGATTGCTTGCCAGTGCTGCTGTGCAATCAGCAGGGCACTCAGGTGGCGGCCGTGCACGCTGGCTGGCGTGGTTTGGCGGCAGGGTTGTTAGAGAAGGCTTGCAAGCGTTTTGCGGCGGCTGACACGCTAATGGCTTACCTTGGGCCTGCTATTGGTGCCAGCGCCTTTGAGGTTGGGCCAGAAGTGAAGGTTGCTTTTGAGTCGGCAATGGGCCGCATAGCAGGGCAGTGTTTTGTTGCCAACCCTTTGCGGCCAACGCACTACTTTGCTGATTTGTACGCGCTTGCACGCTTGCAGTTAGCCGGCTTAGGCGTTGCTTCTGTGAGCGGCGGCAATGATTGCACCTATACCGATGCCCGTTTTTATTCCTATCGCCGGCAGCCCATTACGGGCCGCTTTGCGAGTGTTATTTGGTTAACCGATTAAGCGCTGTAAGGGTTGTCAGATAACAAATACGCGATAACTTCGGCTTTGTTTTCGATAGAGTCTAATTGCGTTTTAAATGCTTTGATTGCAGGGTAGTGTTCGCCAAACGTCTTATCGTATAGCCCTTCTAGCACTTCTTGTGTTTTAGCGGTTCGAATCTTTTTTTGCCAGCTATCGGTGAAAATTGCGTTTAATTCAAAGGCTAGCCCTTCTTGTTTCAGTAGCTCCCACTCGCCTTTATCGAGCCAAATAGCATTGATCGCTGGACTCAGGTCCAGTTTGTGCTCAAGCTTATGGCTAATGCGGTATTTGAGCATCAATGTTTTTGATTGTGGGCAGAGCATGGCCTTTTCTGTTTCCGTTGCTGCAACATCGATATCGCTCGCAACAGGGGCTGTAGGCTCGCTATTAATCCAGCGTAAATAGTCCGCAAGGAAAACGAGGTTGCCACCACAAGCGCTGCAGGTTTTACAGGGGAAGAGCGCGTCGAGGTAACCGGCTTGAAGGGTGCCTTGGTTGCAGCTAGTACAGTTCATCGTGATTCCTTTTTATTGTCTATGATTAAGAAGGCAGTTTACGATGAGTTGTCAATAAGCTCAAAGTGTTGTGATATGGGAAAAGGCTGTGTAGTTGGGTTGTTGTTATATCGTTAACGGGTTTACATATAATGGTTGGGTCGTAGGGCTAATAAACATGAATAAAACAGCCATTGTGGTTGATTCGGCGTGTACCTTACCGCCTAAGTTACTTGAAAAGTACAATATTAAACGTGTTCCCATTTCGGTTTTTATCAATGGTGATGAGTTTCCAGATCCGTGTGATCAAGCGTTGTCGCTTGAGTTTTTCCGCTCTGGTCAGCTCAATCGAAAAAATAAAGTGACCACATTGCCCCCCAGCGCAGAAACCTTTGTCGCTGTGATTAATGCCGCCATTGCCGAAGGTGCTGAGCAGGTTTTTGTGCAAACGGTAAACCGCATGCAAGGTGAAACTTACAATAAAGCCAACGAGGCTGTTTCGAAAGTAAAGGCGCAGTTACCGGCCGGGAGTAAGGTGACGGTAAGGGTAATGGATAGTCGTACTATTTTTTCGGGACAGGCATTAATGGTAGCTGAAACTCTTCGGCGCTTAATGAAGACGCCAGAGGCGAATATTGTTCGCCGTCAAATGGATAGCCTGTCCAGCAAAATACACACCTATATGCTGCCAAAATCGCCATTAACGGCATTGGAGCGAGCCCAAAAGCGTGGTGAGAAAGCTGTTGGTTGGACGCAAGCCGCTATTGCAACCGCCATTGGCGTTCATCCGATCTTATGCATTGTGAACGACAGCAGTTATCGGGCGGCGAAAGTTAAAGGGTTTGAGAAGTCGGCGGCACAATTGTTTGCCCATGCACGTTCGCAATTGGCGCGGGGTTTGTTATCACCCATCGTTGTCATTAACTATGCCGGACCTCTTGAGGAGCTAAAAGCAATGAGCGGTTTCTCTGATTTAGAAGCCTCGGCACGCGACTGTAAGGTGCAGTTGATCTTGGGGATAATGAGCTTGGCTGGCGGAATTTATGCTAGCCCGGGCTCTTTAAGTCTGGCGTTAATGGCCAAGCCTCATGAGTGGCAGGGCGGCTAAACGGTTTTTTTGTGGCTTGTAAAACACGCATGCTCGCCCCTAGCGGTATAGCCAGTGTATGGCCTTTGCGCTGAAGGGTGGCGGACTTTTAAATCAATCGTGATACACTCAGCGGCTTTATAACGTCACCAGTAGGTCTTTCTTTGAGCACAGATTCAACTCCTTCTCAAAACGATACGCAAACGGCAACTGAAGATGATGCTGTTGCACAAACGACATCGGTCGAAACCGCAATAACTGAGCCTGTTGCAACGCCAGAGCAGGGCGAGGTTGAAGCCGTGCCCGCTGTGAAGCGGCGCTTTCAAGAGTTTGGTCTAGAGCCCGAGCTTTTGCGTGCTATTGATGATTTGGGTTTTGAGTTTTGCTCCCCGATTCAAGCGCAATCACTGCCGTTAAGCCTTGCCGGCCACGATGTGTTGGGTAAAGCCCAAACCGGTACCGGTAAAACGGCGGCTTTTTTAATTCGCGTTATTGACGATCTTTTAAAAACACCACCGCCAGCAGATCGCTATGCCGGCGAGGCGAGGGCCTTAATCGTGGCGCCTACCCGCGAACTGGTTATTCAAATTGCTGACGATGCTAAATTATTAACGAAATACACCGATCTAAAAATTCACACTTTGGTCGGTGGTATGGATTACCAAAAGCAGCGCGATCGCCTGCAAAGTGAATTTGTTGATATTTTGGTGGCAACGCCAGGGCGCATGCTCGATTTTCGTGAGCGCCAAGATGTTCACCTCGATACCGTAGAATTACTCGTTATTGACGAAGCCGATCGTATGCTCGATATGGGCTTTATCCCGCAAATGCGCCAAATCGTGCGCTATACCCCGCGTAAAACACACCGTCAGACCTTAATGTTCTCGGCTACCTTTACCGATGAGGTTATGCGACTGTCTGAGCAGTGGATGCACGAAACCAAGCGTATCGATATTGCGCCTGAGTCAGTGGCAACCGATAACGTAGAGCAACACGTCTACATGGTCGCTGGCGACGAAAAGTTCACCTTGTTGTATAACCTGCTTAACTCTACGGGTTTCAACTCTACGATGGTCTTTGCTAATCGCCGGGACGAATGCCGCAAGCTTTACGATTACCTGAATGCTTATGGTGTGAAGGTAGGTTTACTCAGTGGTGAAATTGACCAAAACAAGCGTGTAAAAACGCTGGATGCGTTCAAAAGTGGCAAATTGAATGTGATGGTGGCGACCGATGTAGCGGGCCGCGGTATTCATATTAATGATGTCACTCACGTGGTTAACTACACCCTGCCAGAAGAACCAGAAGATTACGTGCATCGCATTGGCCGTACGGGCCGTGCGGGCAGTAGCGGAAGCTCAGTGAGTTTTGCGTGTGAGGATGATTCCTTCCGCTTGCCGGCGATTGAAGAGTTGCTAGGTAAAAAGATTACCAGTGAAGTCCCACCTGAGAATTTATTAGCCTCTTTACCCGAGCCGCAAAGCCCGCTGCCTGTGCAGCAGAAGCGCCGCTCACCCAGCGGTAACGGGCGTGGCGGTAACAGCCGTGGTCGCAGCCAACCCCGCGGTCGTCGCTAGTACGACATTTCATTTGCGCTAATGCGGTACTCTGATTGGCGCTGGTCTACACTCAAAAGATGAATGTTTTTGGGTGTAGATAATGAAGAAAGTATTGATCGTTGAAGATAGCACCATGGTGATGCGTGTTATCAAGCATGTGGTCAAGCAAACATCACTTTTTCAACCACTTTATGCCGAAACGCTGGCCGAAGCTAAGGCGATAATGGCGGAGCACGAGGGTGATATTTTTGCGGCCATGGTGGACCTATCCCTGCCTGATGCGCCCAATGGCGAAATCGTCGATTACACCCTCTCCCTCAAAATCCCAACAATTGTCCTTACCGGCTCCTTCGATACCGAGCGCCGCGAGACGCTGCTGTCTAAGGGTATTGTTGACTATGTCACCAAGGAGGGGCGCTTTTCCTATCTATATGCGTGCAACCTGGTGCATCGCTTAATTAAAAACGAGAATGTGAAGGTGCTGGTGGTGGACGATTCACTCACCAGCCGAAGAATTATCACGGGTATGATGAAGTTACACCGCTATCAAGTTTTGGAAGCTAAAGATGGCGTCGAGGCGATTCAAGTATTGCTGGATAACCCGAGTATTAAAATGCTAATCACCGATTACAATATGCCGCGCATGGACGGCTTTGAATTGGTGCAAAACTTACGCATTAAATACGTCAAGTCAGAACTGGTGATTGTGGGCATATCATCAGAAGGTGATGGCCATTTAACGGCGCGTTTTATTAAAGCGGGCGCTAATGACTTTATTAAAAAACCCTTTAATCACGAAGAATTTTTCTGTCGCATTACTCACAATGTTGAGCAGGTGGAAATGATCGAGCAGATCCGTGATGCTGCCCGGCGCGATTATTATACCGGCGTCTACAACCGTTATTATTTCTTTGAAAAAGGCCTGCAAGATTGGCTGACCGCGCAGGAAAAAAGTACACCAGTTGCACTGGCCGTTATTGACTTGGACAACTTTAGGTTCGTGAACGAAACCTTTGGTAATGAAGCCGGTGATAGCGTAATGCAGCAGGTCGCGCAGCGGTTAGATAATACGCTAGATCGCTTTCTTGTGGCCCGAGCCGATGGGCAGGAGTTTTATGTATTACTGCTGGGTTTGAGTAACGAAAAAGCTTGTGCCCTGATCAAGCGTATGGGGGAATTAATCTCTAGCGAACCTGCGGTTTGGGATGGTCATAAAATCGCAGTGCGCTTTAGTGCTGGCGTCGCTAGTCACGTTGAAGCTAGCGGTGAAGAGGGCTTTGACGAGCTGGTTAGCAATGCCTACAAATGCCTTCATCGCGCCAAAGATGCTGGCGGCGATATGATTATCGGCGACGATGGCTCTGCGGAGGAATAGGCCGAGCATGGCGAAGTGTAGCATCGCATTTTTTTGGAGCTTGATTATAATGCTTGTCTAACTTCCTAGCCATAAAGATGCCTGTGACCAATTCTAAAAGCCAAGTAGCAATAGACGCTCAACCCTTAGAAAGCAACACGCCTGAAAACATCACCGCCATTATTGGTGGCTCTGGTTTTTACCACCTGAAAAATTTGGAGTGTATTGAAGCGTTAACCATCACGACGCCCTATGGTGACGTAGCGGGAATACAGCGTGGTAATGTTGCCGGTAAGCCAGTTGTTTTTATGATGCGCCACGGCGATGGCCATAAAGTGCCACCTCATAAAATCAATTATCGCGCGAATATCTGGGCGCTAAAGTCGCTAGGCGTTGAGCGCATTATTGCCATTAATGCGGTCGGTGGCATAGGTGACGATTGTGGTCCAGGCGCGATTGTTATTCCCGATCAAATTATCGATTACAGTTATGGTCGTGAGCATACCTTTGCGGATGTGCTGACCGACGAGATCAATCATGTCGAATTTGCCGACCCTTATAGCCCTGCGATTATTCAGCAGTTACTGCAGGCCGCAAAGTCTGTTGCACTGCCGGTGGTTAGCAGCGGCTGTTATGCCTGTACGCAAGGCCCGCGCTTAGAAACTACGGCTGAAATTGCGCGTTTAAAGCGTGACGGTAATACGCTGGTGGGTATGACGGCCATGCCAGAAGCCGCGTTAGCGCGCGAGCTTGGCGTTGCCTATGGTTCGGTGTGCATTGTTGCTAATTGGGGGGCAGGCTTGAGTGAACAAGCGATTACCCTTGAGGATATTCATGCAATTTTGGCGCAAGCAGCGGATAAGGTGCAGGGCTTGGTGGGGGCGGCTTTGGGGTAGGTTTACGTACTTAAAACTAATTTTTTTGCGTTATTAAATTATTGCTGCAGCAGCGCAACCGGCATAGATTTAAAGGCCGGGGTTAGGCTTTGTGGGTCGATTGTTTGGCCAATGAGCATATTGGCTTCTGGGTAGTAGGCCATTACATTACCTGGCGGTATATCAAATGCTTGAACAATGGCATTTTTCATTTCGCCAACGGCAGACTTTACCGTTATGTCGTCACCATTTTTTAGGTTCAGTCTTGTCATATCATCGGGGCACATAAGTATGGCATTGCGCTTGGCATTGTATCTGTAGCTGTCTAACTCTTCGTAAATAATGCTATTAAACTGCCCCTCGCTACGAATACTGGCTAACAGGAAAGGATAATCGCTACTTGTGCCATTTTTTGGTGTTTCGTGTATTTTAAAATTAGCCTTCCCAGATGGGGTATTAAACAGTGGTTTGTGCATTAACCGATTGTTAACGTGAAATTCTTTTTTAGCAATGCCAATGTCGGCCAGTTTTTCTAAGCCAGGGATTAACTCTGCAATAGCTTCACGCAAGTGTTGATGGTTTTTGAAACCAGCAAAAGGAATGGGGCATTTAGGTAATAAATGTTGAGCCAAGCTGGCAATAATATCCACTTCAGAGCGCGCATTAATTATTCGCTCTATGCCGCCATCGCTAAGACGTACAAAATTGAACATTGATTCTTGTGTGGTCGACTGGGGTTCTTCATCGCGGGCTAATACCGGTAAAATAAGAGCTTCGCTATGGTCGATACCGTTAATATGCCCTTGATTAAGTGTGGTGGTTAAATAGAGCTTAAAGGGTATTTTTTCGAGTGCTGTTTTTACCCACTGGGTATCCGGTGAGGCGCTGTATAAGTTGCCGCCGACAATACATGCACAGTCAATATCGCCGGATTCAGCGGCTTTTAGTGCATGGAAAGTATCTAGTCCTTTTTGTTTGGGTAGGCAAATGCCAAATGCAGTTTCAATTTTTGCAATAACATCTTCAGTCAATACCGGTTTTACACCGATGGTTCCTAAGCCCTGTACATTACTATGGCCCCGTAATGGGAGTAAGCCTGCGCCAGGTCGCCCCAGCATGCCGCGCAATAGGGCTAAATTAGAAATGGCCTCCACATTTTGCACACCAAAAGCGTGATGCGTCATGCCCATCCCCCAGGCAAAGACGGTATTTTTTGATTGAATATAAACAGCGGCCAACTTTTTAATGTCGGCAGTGCTTACACCGCTATCAGCTTCTATATCAGCCCAGTTACAGTTTTGACTATTGGCTTCTAGTTCGTTAAAGCCATAGCAAAACTCAGAAATAAATGTGCGATTCACCGCTGTTGGATTATCACTTTCTAATAAAGCTTTATATATCCCTTTAAAAAGCGCCAAGTCGCCGCCTATTTTGGGTTGAATATAAAGCGAAGCGATTTCGGTTCCGCCTGCAATCATCGATTTTGGGCTTTTAGGTACCGCAAACTTAACCAGTCCGGGTTCTTTGGCGGGGTTAATTATTATTACCTCGCCGCCACGATCTCTTAACGCTTTTAGTTTATGAATAAACCGCGGGTGGTTCGAGGATGGGTTTGCGCCTATAACAAAAATGCAATCGCACAGTGATAAATCTTCTAACTCTACCGTTGCTGTGCCGGTGCCAATAGTGGCGCCTAACCCACCGCC
>NZ_CEXWTU010000015.1:0-41920 GCF_982758155.1 Marinagarivorans sp.
TCCCTATATGCCTGCGTTACACTTATCATTGGGCCAAAACTGTCCGAAGTGTTGTGATAAATAGTTGCCTTAAAATGGTTAGGTCATCTTTTTTCGGGGTAATAAATCATCTTAGGTATTATCTCATTATTCAGCCCTGGGGGTTAATGCTGTGATTGTTGATTGTGTCAAATGCGCTAACAAAATTACAGTTCCTTTAATTTTAGGCCCCTCAGACTTGAGTATGAAATGTGAGCATTGTTCTTCGGCGCAATACTTTGTGGGTTGTGGTGGTATCAACTTAGCGCGGTGGTTGATTCAATTTATATTGATACTGACACCCATTTTGCTCACGCGATATTTCACTTTTTCGGATGCAGTGCTTCTTATCGGCTTATTCGTCTTTATGTGCATGGTCGTTTTTGTTAATTATTATGCATATTCGTATGCTTACAAGCATAAAGAGTTTAGATTGAAACGAAGTAGTCGGGGGCATCCATAATAATGCAGGACAGGCACTCTCAAAAAATAAAGGCACCCACAATTCAGTAAAAACACTAGCAGAGGTTTATACCGGGACCGACACAGATCAAAGTGCTGTGTGTTCTGATCAACTAAAACCCAACAAAAAACACCCCCCACCCCATCACTTCTCTACCCTAAAAACAACCTCATCCATTTGCCCTGCGCTATCAATCACACTCAACCGGTGCCGTCCTGCCTTTAAAGCCGTTAAAACAAATACCTGCCCTTCGCTTTGCCATTGGCCATTTAAAAACCAGTGCAACTTTCCATTAAAACCGGTTGCCGTGGTTGTAATTTCTGGCAGGGTAGCGCCGCCATAACTTGGGGTTAGTGTGCTGTTGGGGTTAATGCCGTTGATTTTTAATTTTTGCAATGCAACAGTTTTATGGCAAGGTTTAGCCCAGGGCGGTAATAGGTTGGCCCTGCGCCATTTTTGGGGTAGCCATAATTCTAACGAACTTGGCCATACAGCAAATGTTTTTTGATGATCAACCCTTTGGGAGCATTGGCCATTGGTTTGTTCGCCGTTAATATCTAATTGGGTTTTTATTAGGCTGCCCGTCCAATAGTTATCTAATGGGTCGGCTAGTGTATTGGCTGGGGCTTGCTGGTCGATTAACCATGCATTTTTTTCTCGCATACACCAATGGGGTTCTTGTAAAACTTTTAAAGTGCCCAGCGGCCAGCAGATGGTTTGCCGGCTTACGTTCGCGGGTTTTTTATTAAGCGTTAGTTGCTGCAGTGGTAATTGCCCTAATACGCGCCGTAATAAAGGCACGGCATTTTGGCGGCCGGCGTTATCGGTTAGTGGTGTTCCATCTGGGCGGCCTACCCAAACGCCCAGGGTTAAATCTTTACTGGCGGCTAAAACCCATGCGTCTCTATAACCGTAGCTGGTGCCGGTTTTAAAAGGGATTTTTAGCGTACTGTTAGCAATACTGTGGTTGGTAGCAAAACGGTCTAGCGAGGCACCCGCCATTATATTGGCCGTAATCCATGTGGCTTCTGGCGATAAAAGACGGCGCTCTTGCCATTGCTGTTGAAGCGTTTTATTTTTAGGGTTTAGTTTATCGGGTTGTAAAAACGTGATTGGCCGCGTTAAACCTTCGCGGCCAAAGGCGGCGAAGGTACGCGTTAGGCTTTCTAAATTAGTACCGGCACCCCCTAAAATCAGTGATAAATTCGCGGCGTTATTGTTGGGTGTGTATAACGGCATACCTGACGAGCGTAAATGCGCATAAAAAGTATTAGGCCCCACGGCATCCAATAATTGTACCGCTGGCACATTTAACGAACCCTGCAACGCACGGCGCACAGATACCGGCCCGCTAAAACCCTGATTAAAATTTTGAGGCTTGTATTGAGCAAACTCACTGGGTACATCCAACAATAAAGATTGTTCGTGTATTAAACCTTGGTCCATCGCTAAGCCGTACAAAATTGGTTTTAAGGTTGAACCCGGCGAGCGAATGGCGGTGACCATATCCACATGACCAAAACGCTGGTTGTTATCAAAATCTGCACTGCCCACATAACTTAAAACGCTTAAGTCTTGGTTATTTAAAATAAGTACGGCTGCTGATGTCCCTTGGGGAAATGTTTGAATATAGTTTTTGACCGTGCGTTCCATATTGCGCTGCATATTTCCATCGAGCGTGGTGGGTATATGCTGCAACGTGGGGTAACGATTAATTAACCGCCGCGCTAACAAAGGCGCGATTTTGGGGTACGAGTTATAGCGCGCAACAACCGGCTCGGCTAGGGCCTCTTGCACGGTACTTTGGGGCCACACATTAAATGTTGCCAAGCGATGTAACACTTTATTACGCGCCGCTAGCGCTTTGCCTGGCTGGCGGTCTGGCCGCAAGCGGGTTGGCGATTGGGGTAATACCGCCAGTAGTGCTGCCTCGGCATGGGTTAGGCTTAAAGCCGGTTTACCGAAATAGGTAAAACTTGCGGCTTGCACCCCCTCTATCGGCCCACCAAAAGGCGCGTAATTTAAATAAAGGCCCAATATTTGTTGTTTATCGAACTGCCACTCTAACTGTAAAGCACGGAACATTTGCCAGATTTTACCGTGTAACGTGCGCGAGTGCGGCTCTAATAAGCGCGCGACCTGCATGGTTAAAGTAGAGCCACCCGATACCGCTTTGCCCAAATACAGCCACTGCCCAAACGCCCGCAGTAAGGCCAACGGGTTTACACCGGGGTGAGAATAAAACCAACGGTCTTCGTAATTGATAAGTGCTTGCAGATAAAGCGGTGATACTTCATCTATTTCTACAGGATACCGCCACACGCCGTTGGCATCGGCAAATACGCGCAAGGGCTCGGCGTTTTTATCGGTCACTAGCCGTGCAAAATCGCCCTGCGTGTTGGGCAGCGGCAGGGGAAATAACAGATTCAAAATCCAAAAAATTAAAAATGCAGCGGGTAGTGGCGCTATTAACACCACCGCGCGCTGCAATTTTTTATGCTTTGCGAATAAAAACATGGGCGTGAATTATTTAGCCCGCACTTCGACTTGGCCTTCGCTTTTACCCACGGCGCGCAGCCAAGGGCGGTACATATCTTCGATAAGTGTTGGCGGTACGGTATAGCGGCCTGGCGTTACCGCACGTACAAGATAAAACACTTGGCTAACCTTGCGATCGAGCTGAATAGCGGCCACATAGCGATCGTCGCGGTATTCCTCGTGCACAATGTTCGAATGACTCAACCATTGCGCCACTGTTTTACCTTGAACTTGAATGTCCTGCATCTTTACGGCCGATGCTAAATTTTGATTTTCGAGTTCAAAACCCGCCGGTAATAAATCCACCACCAGAGCATCGGGTATGCGCAGCTTTTGAGTGCTGATATCGAGGCGCACTAAAATTAAGTCCCCACTGGTGATGTTATCCAGCGTTATCGGCTCGCCTTTGATGTTGTAGAAAATACGGTTCACGTTAATGCCTTCGCTTACGGGCTTGGGCGCTTCGGTGGGGTAACCAGAATATTGCAGCGTCGCAAAAAGCGGCTGGCTGTTGGGGTTATTCACCGTTAAAGCGCTGGGCACTTGCTCGCCTTGCCACATCGTACTAAAACCACTGCTGTGATTTTCTGGCGCCAAGGTCTCGCCATTCACCCCGAGTGCTAACTGCCATTGCGGCAGGGCATTGGCTTCTAATGTATGGCCTAAGCGAAATAGCGCCCAACGATCTTGCGTGGATAACCAACGATAACCGTCCAACTCATCGCGCAACTTTATTAACCGCTGCAGGGGGTTTTCGACTAGCTTACTTTGCTGCGCCAAGGTACTAATCCAGGCTAAGTCCCTTACCGGCGTGCCGTAATCGCCGGCGTAACCTTGCGGGCGAGGGGTATCGGCTAGCGCGGTAAGCCACGCTTCTTTTGCGCGGCGTACATCACCGGTTAGCTCTAAGGCTAGGGCTAACTGCGCGATGGGCAGCGGGGTGTTCGCCATTTTGGCGTAGCCGTCGTATAGCGTGCGTAGTTCGCCAAGGGTAATTTGTTGTTTGCGCGCCAACACCAACGCCGCGTAGGCCCGGTAGGCAATATGGTAATGATCTGGCCAACTGCTGTAATGCTGCGCTTCGCTCCACAATTTGCCTTGTGTTGTTACGTAGGTTTTTAAGCGCTGTAGGGCGCGGGCGAGTAAGGCGTCGTCCACGGCGTAGCCCTGCTCTTTGGCCGTTAATAAGGCATCGGTGGCGTAAGCGGTTAACCAGTGCTCTTCGTTAGATTGGTTGTTCCATAAACCAAAGCTGCCATCACCGCGCTCCATACCACTAATACGGCTAACCGCCGCGTTAATCACATCGGCCCGTTTGTTGATCAAATCACTTTTGTGCGGGTTATCCACAGCCCCTAAATAGCGCACCATCTCGGCTTGGGTACTCACTAATAAAGGCCATAACCGGCTGGTGGTTTGCTCTAAACAACCGTACGGGTATTGCATGAGTTGCGCTAAATGCTCAGACAAATTCAACGGCGGCTGCGGCGATACGGTTAAACGCATTTGTTGCTGGGGTATTTCGAACGGGGGGTTGTTATAGGTGGGCGCACTAAAGCGGCCGTTTGCGGGAATCACCTCGTCCGTTTGAATGGCAATGGCGGGGTAAGCTGGGCGCAAGCCAATGCGCCAGCTGCGGTTAAGTTCTAATGAAGACTGGCCTGCTGTTTTATCAGCATCGGCTTGTGTCACCACGATGCTTACCTTGCCCGCGCCACTGCTTTGCGCCGCTTGAATCGGCAGCTGTAGGGTGTGCTTTTGCTGTGGCTGTAAGGTAATGTTTGCAAGCACTTGCTTACTGCCAAATTCCTCACTGGCTTGTGTTTCTATGGCAAGGGTTTGCGCAATATCCGTTAAGTTTTGTACATCGAAGGTGGCGTTGGCGTTATCGTTCAAGGCTAAAAAACGAGGCGTGCTGACTTCGGCAATTAAGGGCGCGGCAACTTTCATGGTGGCCTCTAGCTGGCCAAAACGATTATTGGACCACGCTACCGCCATCAAGCGCAGCTCGCCATTAAAGTAAGGCAGGTCTAGTGGAATATCCGCATTGCCGTTGGCATCGACCATCACTTTGCCAGAATACAATTGCACCACTTGCACATCGGTTTGCGGCGCTTCGCCGCCACGGGCTAACTGATCATCGGCATCGCCACCAAAGCGTTGGCGGGCGCGCACATCACTAAGTTGTTCAATAAAAGAGGCCCAAGTATCGCGTAGCTCGGTATCGTATGCGCGTGGTTCGAAAAACCAATCAAAGGGTTTGGGGGTTTTAAAGTTACTTAGGCTGAGCACCCCGCTATCCACAGCCGATAACGTGAGGTGAATTGCCCCTTCATCGGCGTTTTGGATGGGGGCATTTTTTATCTGAATAACGGCGTGCGCTTGGGTTTCTGGCAACGCTTTTTTAGGGGCTTGCAGGCTAAGTTGTAACTGCTGCGCACTGCGATCCAGCGGTAGGTGAATTAACCCTAGCGCCCGTTTGGGCATCGCTTTTTGCTGATTATTGGCTTCTGAGCGCCGCAGTAAATTCACGGTGGCGTACATATCGTGGCGGTTCCAACTTGCGCCAACCGGAAGGGTTACCGTGTTTGCGCCGGCCTTCGCTTCAACCGTGGTATGCCACAGCAGTTGGTCTGCCTCGACCGTGACCCACGCCGTGCCGGGGTATGGCGCCTCGAAGTTTAGCTGCGCTTGCGCACCGGCAAGGTAAGCCTTGGCACCCCAAGCCAATTCGATTTTATCGGGCCGGCCGGTTTCCCCTTTAGCGGGCTTATCCCAGCTCCAACCGGCATAAAAGCGGTAGCTGGCCAATAGCTCTTGGTTTTTGTTGCGCACCTCCATGCGGTAATGGCCGTACTCCAGTGGTAGCGCGATGGGTGTGCGCTCGTTGGCAGGTAAGTCCACTACACGGTTAAAAACCGGGGTCGCTTCGGTATTTTGGTTGCCGTGCCAGCCGTTGTTCCACTCCCAATAATATTGGCTATCTTCGCGTAAAACTAAAACATCTAGCTGCTGGGCGGCGGTTTGCGCACCACTTTTATTCACTTGAATAAGCTCTAATACGGCTTGTGCGTTGGGGCTGGCATAGTCGCGCGCCCAGGTTGGGCGAATGCCAATGAGGTTCTCTCTTGGCCAAACATATTGCGTAATAGCACGGCTTACGGGGCGGCCACCGGTTTCAAATAGGCTTACCCGTGTCACTAATTTTAAAGGCTGAGTGGCAGCCTTCCATTCGTTGGGTAGCGCCAAAATCGCGTGGCCATTGGCGTCGAGCTGGGTGGTGGGCAGCTCGGTTGTACCGTTAAAACCGCGATAATCTTCGGCGCCAAAAATAAAGCCATCCCATTGCTCAAACAAGCTACGTGCCGCACTGGCTTGCACGTTTGCCTCTACACGGTTACCGGCTGCAGGTGCGCCGTAAAGGTAGTCGCCTTGAATCGCGATGGTAATGTCGCTTTGATGAGCAATATGTTCACCCGCCGGCGCTTGTAATTGCAGCTTCATGCGCTCGGGTAAAAAGTCTTCCACATTAAAGGGGTATTTAAAACGATCACCATTGCCCAACACGGCTTCCAATTGCCATTCACCACGCACGGCATCGTTGGGTATCTGCAAGCTATGGCTGTAAAACGCCTGCGCATCGCCCGTCCATTGAATAGTTTGGTAAACGCGCCCCTCTGGCGTGGTGATGCTGGCATTAATCGGCGGGTTGCCAACTAGGCGGGCATCGTTATCCCGGAGCAAACCATTGATTAGCACGGTTTCGCCGGGGCGGTAAAGGTTACGCGGCGAGTATAAAAACAATTCCAACGGCTTTTGCGCCCGCAAAGGCAAACGGAATTCAGACAAGTCCATCGCCGGGTTTTGCAATTTTAAAACACTAAAATGGTCACCACTTTGGGCAATGGCAAAATAAGGCGCCTTGTTAGCATTGCGCTGGATGCCGTTAAATTGCGCAAAACCGTCGGCATCTGTTTTGCTTGTAGCTAGCGCTTTAGCGTGATCATCAAACAGGGTAATAGTGACATCGCTGGCGGGTTGGGTGGTAATAGCATGGTGGGTAAAAGCAACCAGTTGCTGCTTGAACTCGCGCACCTGCAAGCCAATATCACCTAAGGTGAACCACGTGGTTTGGTATTCGTAATCGTACTTGCCGGCTTCACGCATTACGGCAAAGTATACGCCGGGTTCTTGTAAGGGCTTTAAGCCGGTAATGGGTAAAACACTTTTTAAGCGTTTGTTTTTGGCAAAGTCTAAATCAAAGCGGGCGCTATAAGCGAGGTCGCCATAGTCTTTTAGGCTTTGTAGTTCATAAACACCATTGCCTATCGTACGGGCAAAAAAGTTGCTCAATTGCGCCGGCCTAATTTTAAAGAAATCGACATCCACCGCCTCAACATTAACCGCTTCAACGGTTAAGCCTTCGGCAAGGCTAGGCGAAAGCTGCGTGCCATAACTCACAAATTTAACGCTTTGTTGTTTGTTGCGGGTGGCCAAGGTTTTATTAAACGGCGCCTGCAATGCCCGCCCAACCAAGCTAGCAATACCCGTTTTTACCGCCACGGTGTATTGGGTTTGCGCCTCCACAAACGGGAAGTAAACCGTGGTGAAGGTATCCCCCAGTATCCAATCACCCGGCGGCGAATTTTTACTTGGCTGGGTAATCGTCAAGTAATCACGCCATGATGAGGTGGGATCAATAGGCGAGGAAAACGTCACCGCAATGGCCGGCGCATTATCAAAGCTTAGCTCCGCGATGCTTAACACCTTAAACGGCGTAACGGCATAGTCCTGTTTTAGCTGCGCGCGCTGTTCGGTATTGAGTGTAGGCGCATTGCCGAGGGGGGTTCGCTCAGGCTGCGGGCTATCCTTTTCTGGCTGGCAACCCAGCAGGCCAAAACATAACAACCCAATCGCACAAAAAGTGCTCAAACACTGCTTCCAAACCTTCATATTCGCTCCATTTCAACAGGCGGCTTAAAAGGGGCTAAGGTTAACGCGAAATTTAAGGGCTAGGGTGATCAATTGTGGCGAATTAGGGATGGGGCTAACCGAATACGCCAGCAAGTAGTCTGACGGCGGATTTTTCTATACGCGAAAAAGTAAATGTATCCAGTTAGATACATTCCGATACATCTAGCAACAGCTACAGCAGCTGTTGCACCGTAATATTTACAGACTCAATTGAACTGTTAACATTCAAGGACTATGTAATGAAGCTCTATTTGACAACCGCAGTACTACTCACCCATGTCATATTAAGTGGCTGTAGTGATTCACACGCTAAAAAATCAACAACCCGTCCCGTAGTCAACTCGAGTGCTTCGTCTCAATCAAGCGCTGAGCCTTACCAGGGGGTTTGGCAAGCCGATGCTTACGGTAGAACATTTGAGGTTAAATGGAATGGCAGTGCTTACGATATCAGCACTTATTTATTTACACAGGACTACTGCTTAATTTCGGAGAAAATGAGTAATGTCACAACAGCGGAGGTTGCAGCAATAGCCCATCTTAACGAAGATGGCTCATATTTAGAAATTCGTACATCCGAGCTGATACCCGGACCCATTTTTACGCAGAAAACCGCAATACCCAGCGTGTGCCAAACTGGGCTATCAACAACCTATGGTAACGAAGGCTATCAATTTAACCCCGAGGCCGATTTTCAATTCTTCTGGCAATATTTTAATGAACACTATTTTGATTTTGAATTAAGCGGTACCAATTGGGCAATGCTTTACGAACAATTTTACCCTCAAGCCATAGCGGCAGAAAGTGAAGCCGAGCTATTCGAGATATTCGCTGAAATAATCGAACCACTAGAAGATTCGCACGTTTACGTAAGTTTAAATACCCGAGGCGAAGGCTTTGAAAACGCCGATGCCGTACATAATATTAGTGCTAAACCCACTATTTCCGATCAACTCACTAAAGAATTTTTAACGGAAGAAGCCTTAACACTACCGTTATCCGCAGAGCAAGAGGCAGTATTCGCCGCATATTACGAGCAGCGCATAGACGGTATGATTGCGACTCTTATGCTACCTGCTGAAGACGATACGATCGAGTCGGCTTTAGATAATTTTTTATGGTACATCACCGAAGATAATATAGGTTATTTACTCATTACGAGTATGTCTGAATTTAGCGAAGAAGGGCTAGATGAGCAGACCGACTTTGTACTAGCGACGCAATTGATGCAAACCATCATGGCCGATCTTATTCAAGCGGATGGTCTAGTCATTGATATACGTTTAAATAACGGGGGCTTTGACTTGGTTAGCCATGCAATTGCCAAACATTTTTTCACCGATGAAACGCTCGTATACCGTAAACAAGCCCGCTTAAATAATGCCCGTACACCGCTGCGTGATGTGTACATAAAACCGGCAGATACACTTAATTTTACAGGGCCAATCGCCTTGCTCACTAGCCATAATACCGTGAGTGCCGCCGAAATTTTTACCCTAATCATGCGTGAGCGCCCAAACACTACACTTATTGGTGAATCCACCGCAGGTGCACTCTCTGATATATTAGAAAGCCGCGTCACAAGCCCCATTCATTTTGGTTTATCCAATGAGTGGTATTTCACGCCCGATGGCACTTGGTTTGAAAGACAAGGTATTCCCGCTGATATACATGTGCCCTTCCCTTCAATAGAGGGACACGATGAAGCCTTAACAAGGGCGCTAGAGTACTTAATGCAACAGTAAATACCCAAATGCTTCAAGTTATACGGCTACAACCAGGAGCTTGGAGCATTTCGAAAGATATAATCTATAAATTAATACCATAGCGGGCTGGAGGTTCTAACCCGCCTTTGCACAAACCTTCACATTCACTCCATTTCAACAGGCAGAATAAATTAAAGCAGGTAAGGTGCACGCGACACTTAAGAGCTAGGGTAATCAATTGTGGCGAATTAGGGATGAATGTACCGATTACCCCCCGTTGTTTGAATAGCCGGTTTATAATCACGGTGACTATCCGCTGCGTAACCTTCATGTGCAACTCAACTGCACTCTACTTCGGTTAAGCTGTGCACTAAACAACAAGCAAGTTAAATATGCCCACTCACCCCATTAAGTTATTCACCCTAATTTGCCTTGCACTTGCAGCCTTTGCCGGTAATTCGGTGCTTTGCCGATTAGCCTTGGGGCAGGGGTTAATCGATGCATCCAGCTTTACGTCTATTCGCTTAATGGCTGGCATAATCACATTGACAGCCATTTGCTTGGTGCCAATTCAAGGCCATAGTATTAATGTTCTAAAAACACTTAAACAACACAACACCTTTAAAGCATGGCTTGCCAGTACGATGCTATTTATCTATGCCGCTACCTTTTCATATGCATATATATCGCTCGACACAGGAACGGGCGCGTTAATTTTATTTGGCATCGTACAGCTGAGCATGATAGGAATCGGCGTTTTTTATGGGAACAGGTTGCACTACACGGAATGGCTTGGAATAGGCATTGCCTTTGCGGGTGTGGTCTACTTAGTGAAAGACGATCTCACAACCCCCTCGTTATTCGGCTTTGTATTAATGGCGTTATCTGGGGTTGCATGGGCTATTTATACCTTATTAGGCCGGGGCTCCAAGCAACCCATCGTCGATACTACCGCCAATTTTCTACGTACTTTTCCATTCGTTATAATACTCTTCCTTTTTACCCTTCAAGATATTAGCCTAACTCGCCAAGGCGTTATTTATGCGGCGCTGTCAGGTAGTGCGGCATCTGCAGTGGGTTATTCTATTTGGTATTTGATTCTAAAAGACATCTCAGTAACACAAGCAGCGGTAATTCAATTACTGGTGCCCATATTAGCGGCCGCAGGAGGGATATTCCTTGTTAATGAACTAGTCTCTAGCCGATTAATTATTGCTTCATTATTGGTGTTAGGAGGCATTACCATTGTTATAGTTGGCCGCCGATATTGGATAGCCAAGTCCCTCTAGAAAACCTAGAAAACGATACATTACTGTAATTCAAAACTAAGGTGAAATTACCATGAGTGACAAAATAGACGGTCAGGCATTAAGAGCACTAAAAATAGCGTTTACGTATATGCCGCGCGCCATTGAAGTGACTAAATATGAATATGGTGATCGGCATCAAACCGTGCTCGATCACATTGAAGCAGTAAGGGAAGTTTTACTGTTAAACGATATAGACCCCGATGAGGTTTACGGTGAAATAAATTCAGATATAACACCTAATTCGACTTACTAACGGTAACGAATAATTTCGAAGGAGCCGTGCCCCATACTGGCCCTCCTGACCCAAGAAATAACAATGGATACACCTTGTTACAGACTGACATAGCATTGTTACGTTTTAATACCCCTGAACCTGCTGTAATGATTACATCAGTTCACAGGAGACATCATATGAATAAAATTATCAGCGCTACATTGTCCGGATTTCTATTAATCACCAGCCCATTCAGTTTAGCGGGCGATATCACCAGGGAAGTAAGCGGTGATGGAGGCGATAATTTTTTCGAAATATCGGTAGGGCTTAATACCTGGAAAAACAATCGCATTCAAACGGAAGAAGAAAAAAAAGAAGATAACAGTGGAATCGACCTAGGGTTAGGCTGGGAATATCGCTGGAAAGGTTTTTTTGTTGAGGCCATTCAGAATTCCTATAGCGGCCTAAACTTAGGTTACGAACTATGGCAAGACGGTAATTGGCGGTTAGATATTATTGGCATGAATGTTACTGGTGCCGCAAGTGACAGCGATACAATAACACCAGGAATGAGTGAAGAAGAACGTGATATTCGTTTATTGAAACGCGATACTATTTCCCTAAATGGCGGTATGCGTGCAACCTATTACTGGAAAGATAATATTTTTCAATTACGATTAGGGTCGGATTACAGTCAAAAAAATGCTGGAGCGCAAGGCTCATTCCTTGTAGGCCGAGCATGGCAAATTCGGAATTGGAATATTCATGGCTTAACTGGCGCGCAATGGTATTCACGAAAAAATAGCGAATATTTATGGGGTATTTCATCAGTAGAGGCGACTGAAAGGTTTCCCGAGTATCAAGCCTCCTCTACGGTTAACTATTCTTTTGAAATCGGCGCAACGTATCCTATTAGTGAGCACTTGGTGTCGCGCTCCAAAATTGTAGCTCTTGTTATAGATGATAGCGTGTCAGAAAGCCCGTTGACTAACAGTGATAGTGTGGGTGGCGTAATTAGCACCTCGATAGTTTATGTTTTTTAGGCGGCGACGTAAAATGGAAAGTATTTTCAAAATCATCATCGCCTTTACTTTACTTGCCTACACGTATGGTGATTCGATAGCGGATGTAGTCTTCGACGTAAAACCCTTAAAGTGCGTAGCGTTACATAAAGGCCAAGTATGCTATCAAAAGCTAAATTTTAAATGGCATTCAGAAAATAAAAAGTTGTGCTTATACGCCCTCGAAAATAAGGAGCCATTACACTGCACTGCACAAAATACACCCGTTGCATTTCGTTACAATTTTGCATCTGACCAAAACCAAGCCTTTGAACTTCGTGATGAGGCAGGCAATAGTCTAGCAACCGTTAAAATAGAGGTCGCATCTGTATACAAGGGAAAGCGGCGTGCCACAACAGGCTGGAGAATATTTTAGTGATCACTTATGAGTAAATCTTATCATTTATTAGTTGTTGAGGATGACCCATCACTCGCAGAGTGGGTTAAAGACTACTTAGAAAGTCATCATTACCAGGTCACCCTTTTACTCTCTGGCACAGACGCGATTGATACTATTAGGGATATAAAGCCAGACCTCGTTATTCTCGATATTATGCTGCCGGGAAAAAATGGATTTGAAATTTGCAAGGAAGCTCGTCAGTTCTATCATTGCCCAATTTTAATGATGACAGCATGCAGTGATGAAGTTGACGAAGTGCTTTGCTTGGAGTTGGGCGCCGACGATTACTTAACAAAACCAGTACGCCCGCGCGCAATGCTAGCTAGAATACAGGCTTTACTTCGGCGCTCTAAACCCCCAACAACTGTAAATACTTTGAACTACGGTTTGTTAACCCTGGATAGAACACATAAGTCAGTTTCGATGAAAGGCACAAAACTCGCTATTTCAAATAATGAATTTGATGTGCTTTGGTTGCTGATTATTCACGCCGAAGAAGTTGTTAGCCGTGCCGATTTGGTCAGTGAGCTGAGAGGCTTTGATTATGATGGCTTCGATCGATCTATCGACATCCGTGTTTCACGTTTACGAAAAAAACTAGGGCAGGCTCACGCCGAAATTTCAATTACAACAATTTGGGGCAAAGGGTACTTGCTAACAACGGCACAATAATGCGAATCCTGACACTCACACTTGTTACAACAGTGATCACCACCACCATTGGCCTGGGATTTCTCATCAGCTGGATTTACAGCGAGCGTTACCCAAAATCTGAATTTTCAGAAGAACATAAAGCCTACCAAAATATTAGCCAGCAACTGTCCAGAATTATTCAACACAATTCAGCGAATAAAGCATCACTTGAATTATGGAATGAATCTGGAAATATTAATGCCCAGCTCGAGGATCGCGACAGCCTGATTTTACCTGAAAATCTTGAAGGCCGCTTTGAGCAAGGGGAAACCATTGCTCTAGAATTTGAGGCGGGTGTAAAGTTCTACAGCCTTATTCTCGAAAGTGATGAGATATTAGTTATAACACCGCCAGTAGCTATACCAGAAGAACTGTCTTACGACAAAATAGCCTTAACTTTTATATTTTACATTGGAGTTATTCTTGCCATTGCGATGTGGTTACTTCCACTATTTATACGCCTAAGGTTACTCGATAAAACGGCAAACGATTTTGGACGCGGAGATTTAACTGTACGCCTGCCTGATAGCAAAATGTCATACATCAAAAATATTGAGGCTGCGTTCAATACTATGGCATGGCGAATACAAGCATTGGTTAAAGATAATAAATTACTGAGTCGTGCTGTTTCACACGATTTGAAAACACCCTTAGCTCGCTTACGTTTTGGCCTAGATACCCTAATGGAGGAACCTAACCAAGAAAGGCGGGCTATTTATCATGACCGCATCAATGACGATCTCGATAAAATGGAATCGTTAATTTCCACATTACTCAACTACGCCAAGCTAGACGATGCAAAAATTACGCTAGATAAAAAATCAATCAATTTAGTAGATTTAGTCAGCAGTGAAATAGAGCAGTTAAAGCACACCTCTAACAACGGTATTAGTATTGCCTTATCCATTCCAGATGAAGGTGTAGTGTGTGTATTCGCTGATGATCACTACCTACGTATGATCATTCACAATCTTGCTATTAACGCACTTAATTACACTAAAACATCAATTGAAATCTCTGTTTATAAAAATGAGGATTATGCTTATTTTTTGGTTGAAGATGATGGCCCCGGTGTTAACGATAATGATAGAGCGCGTATTTTTAAACCCTTTCAGCGGGGTATACAGCCGGAGTCGCGCACCGGCGCAACTAAGGGGCACGGAATGGGGCTAGCTATTTGCGAGCGTGCTGCGCAATGGTTTAACGCCGAAATAATATTGGAGTGCTCTACCGTACTCGGCGGTGCACGTTTTATATTGAAGCTACCTCTGCATTAAACCCAATAAATGATAGACTCCACCTGAAACGTGATACCAAAATTACAACTCAGGAAATTATTCGATAGGAGCCTACAATGTATAACTCTCGGTGCAGAGCCCTCGCCACATTGATAATCACAACAAGCCTTGCCACAGCATGCGGCACGCACAATACGGTAGCGCCCCCTACTCCTGCGGTAAGCGAAGTCAACACCCCAAGCCAAAGCCAACACGATGCGAATGCGCTAATATTATTTGAAAGTATTTACGAGGAACGTGTAGCCCTTAGCCCCATATCGCAAACGTACCTTGGCCGCAAAACGAATCAAGATAAATGGAATGACCTTTCGCCCGAGCAGGATGAGCGTTATTTAGCCCTGAATAAGGGCCACTTAAAACAACTGAACGCGATAGACCGGCAGCAGTTAAGCCCGCAAGTGGCGCTGAGTTATACGCTACAAAAAACAGGTATTCAGCAGTGGCTAGATGATTATAAATGGCGTTACCACGGCTACCCGATTAACCAGATGTTTGGCACCCACAGCCATGTGCCTTCACTATTGATTAATCAACACCGTATTACAAACCTACAAGATGCAGAGAACTATATTGCACGCTTGCAAGGTGTGCCTAAATTGTTTGAGCAACTTATTGCTGATTTAAAAATGCGCGCCGACCTTGGCGTAGTACCACCTCAATTTGTGTTTGAGCATGTAATACGCGATTGCAATAACTTGCTAGTTGGGCAACCCTTTACTGACTCGACTGAAAAAAGCACACTACTCACTGACTTCACTCAAAAAATTGATAATACCGATTTAAGCGAAACGCAAAAAAATAAACTGCTAAAGCGCGCCAACAACGCTTTGACTAAAAGTGTAAAGCCGGCCTACCAACACTTAATTGCCTATCTTGAAACATTAGAACAACAAGCGCCAATAGAAAGCGGTGCATGGAAAATGCCAGATGGCGAAGCCTTCTATAATCTTCTATTACAACGCACGACCACAACAGAGCTTACTGCCGAGAAAATACATACTATTGGCTTAACCGAGGTTGAGCGTATTCATCAAGAAATGACTGAGATTAAAAACACCGTTAACTTTAAGGGGGATTTACAGGAATTTTTTACCTTTATGCGTACCAGCCCACAATTTACCTATGAAGAAAGCGAGGCCGGAAAGAACCAATATTTACAAGAAACACAATCACACATCGCAGCCATGAAAGACGCTTTACCCAGCGCATTTAATACACTTCCCAAAGCCGAATTAAAAGTAAAAGCGGTAGAGCCATTTAGAGAGAAGTCCGCTGGTAAAGCCTTTTATCAATCACCAGCACCGGATGGCTCACGCCCAGGAATTTACTACGTTAACCTGTACAGCTTAAAAAACATGCCATGGTACCAAATGGAAGCCTTGGCCTATCACGAAGCGGTACCCGGCCACCATATGCAAATTGCAATCGCGCAAGAGCTAGAAGACATACCTAAATTCCGAAAATTTGGTGGCTACACGGCGTATAGCGAAGGCTGGGGTTTATATGCTGAATATCTAGCGAAAGAAATGGGAGGCTATCAAAACCCCTACTCCGATTTTGGGCGATTAAGCTGGGAATTATGGCGCGCTTGCCGCTTAGTGGTAGATACCGGTTTGCATGCTAAACGCTGGACTCGCCAGCAAAGCATCGACTACTTACAACACAATACGCCTAATCCACTTAACGATATAGAACGAGCGGTAGAACGTTACCTCGTCATGCCTTCACAAGCTACAGCCTATAAAATAGGAATGCTTAAAATACTGGAGCTGCGTGAAAATGCAAAAGTGCAAATGGGTGATAAGTTTGATATTCGCGAATTCCACGATGCGGTGCTGAAAGATGGAGCTTTACCGTTGGATGTACTGGAACAACAGATTGAATTATGGATAACGACAAAGATACAATAAGGTAAGCCATGAGAAATTTTATCTTGATAGCACTAACAGCACTCATATTTTTAGCGATAGGTTCCATTTTAGGATTTAAGCTTGGCACTGAAAAAATGTGGGCGAATGCTAGCATCTATTATGCTTCGCCTGCCATATATGCTCTCGAGAAAAAGCGCTACGGTTATCCTTTAGAGCTGACACTGGAAAGCTGCAAGGAACAATACAGCCAACAAATATCAACCTCCGTTAGATCTTATGCGCGCTACTTGAATCGCTGGGAGAGCAAGTTAACTTTGGGGACAGTGTGGGACCGTTCGACCGAGAGCATGGGGAAAAAATTAATGACTCATTACATCAAAAGCGCTGAGGTTAGCTATTCTGAAATTAGTGAAGATGAGTATTGGACTCACCTCCAAAACAAAAATATTTCATTATATCAAGAGGTGAAAGCTTCTGATCCTGAGCTATATGCGCAATTTGAGCTAGAAGCTTTAGTCGAACTTAGAAATCTTAAAAATGCTCTCGAGCACCACCAGATAATCAGCGAGTCACTTCAATACTAAACAGTGACTCACTGATATGTATCGCCACCACAAAGGTGTTAGCCATTTACAAAAACAGCGAATCCTAAATGAAAAAATCTAATACAGTGGCTTTTAGCGGTTATTTGTTGTCCTTTAGTCACGGCTTTAACTCTCGCACCTCTTGGCGCAACAACTTAAATTCCTCGTGAAGTTCATTGTTGATTACACTTGCGGCATCCATTGCCGCTTGGCGCTCTTGCTCCCTGACGGTTTGCATTGCACTTACAATAATAGGAAGAAAACAAGGCCCGATATATGAAAAGGTTTCCACAATAGGTAAAGCAGTTAACATAAGGGCCGGCCTAAGGCACCGACAACACGGCGCATAGAGCGCACCAGCGCAAGCAACCGAAGAACCCACAAGGTATTGATTTTATCGATGGTGAGCAAGGTGATATTTGGCGCCAGCTTAATTCGCAGTCCAATTATCGCGATAACTTTAGGAGCGATGTAATATTAAAGTATCATAAATATACGGTCGATGGCTCAATCTTCTTTGGCCTGAATATGCTTTGCATAGAAACCCATTTGATCACTGTGATTAAAACCATTCTTTTGATAAAAATCCGAAGCAGGAATGGCTCTATCCGTTATTAAATAAACGTCCTGTACGTCTTGAGCCAATAGCTCACGCTCTAATGCGGCGAGAACTTTATAACCCACCCCAGCTTTCGGCATATTTGTATTTCTACACATTTCACGTAGATAAAATATTGAGCCTGAATAAAAGGGCTCAATATTGCCCAAAGCAAAACTAATAACACCTTCTTGCTCAGCTAATACGCCACAAAAACCTTTGGAGTAATAAAAGTGTAAAAGCCTTTCACGTGCCGCTCCTTCGCTCCACTTCTCATCCCAGGGCTCGGATGAAAAGACTTGGGCATATAAAGCGGCGCACGCCTCGATATCTTTTTCTTGAATACTACGCAGTATCATTGCCGATTACTCTTAACATTTTGCAGCCCGATCATCGCTATACAGTATCTAGGGGAGGCGCATTATTATTGATGCTCAGCAATCTACCCCCCAGCCTTAAGGTCGTCAAGGCTTCAGGACTATAGCTGTTTTTAGAGTGGGGCTTAAAAGTATGGCGATACCGATCAGCCATGTATGCGAATTTTATAGCTTTAATAGAGAATCGTATTGACTGGTGCATCGACAAATTGCAGTGGCGCAGAAATTGCCAAAAAACTCAGGCGCCATTCAGAAAAATAGTTACGCGCTGGCATCGTGCTTACAGGAGTGACTTAGGCAGTAATGACTTAGATTGCGAGAGCTTCGGCGGACTCTGTGCTTTGACCACCACAACAACCACGCACGCAATTCACGCGCAGTCGCCTGAAGAGTGAGGTCATTCTGCTGCTATCGAGATGGAACGAGGCTCTGATACCGGCCGATAGTCTAGAATGCCACGCAGCGAAGAGCCTACAACGTTTGACTCCCTTCGAGTAAACGAGGGTAAATCTACGTCTAGAAAGTACTAGCACCCCAGACTCTCGCCTAGGGTGATCCCCCTTTTTTGGAGGGGGATTAATAGTTTGCCCAAATTAGACGCAGGGTCTTTTTTCTCAGCAAGGCGCTCGAAGAGGCGCATGCCGGGGCATGTAACGTTTTGGGCAACGCAGTTGAGGACGCAGGAGGCAAGTATTATTGGATAAAGTATTTTTTCCTCGGCCCTAAAGTATTACTGCCTCGCCCCTAAGGCAGAACTTAAAGTACGAACTGCACAACAGCCAGTACGATAACAGCTGCCAAAGCCACAAAGCTCACAACCTTCAAAGTACCTACAGCATTTTCTAGAGACGCTAAGCGATCCTCAATTGAAGCAGGCTTAACAACCGGCTTAGCCGCAGGTGTTGGTTTAGCTGTAGGCTTAGTCGTTGCCTTAGCTGCTGGCTTGGAACTTTTCTCCGCTGCCGGTTTTGCGCTGCAACCATCTAACGGAACAACGGTTTCAGCCTGAGGGCCTTTATCGGACTCTTTATCAGCGAAAGTAACAGCTATACCCTGACGAATAGGCCCATCGCCTTGCCATTCACTCTTGTGAAAAAAGAAGGCTTCGCCGCTGTTATCATCGGTAATAAAGCCAAAGCCTTTGCGAAAGTCGTAACGTTTAATAATGCCTTGGGCCATCTGTGTATCCTAGTAATGTGTTATGAGTAGTGCTGACGAATGTGGATTTTGATGCGATCTATAGGTAATTGTCAATTATACCGCCTGAATCGAAGGAGCGAGGACAAATATTGAAATAGGGAAAGCGGCGTAGGCCAAACTCTAGAACACTTCACCTTGCATCACAACGATAGCCAACAAATAAACAATAGCAGAATAACCGGCATACCTTCGTTTATACACCTAAAATCCCACTCAGCCCTCAAACCACACTGTATTATTTGATATATTGGGCGAGGCAATAATAGTTTATCCAAATTAGACGCAGGGTCCTGATTTCTCAGCAAGGCGCTCGAAGAGGCGCATGCCGGGGCCTATACGGATATAGGTTATTAGGGTAACGCATGGAGCAGTTACCGAGGCATGTAACTCTTCGAGCAACGCAGCTGAGGAAGCAGGAAACCAGTATTATTGGATAAAGTATTACTGCCTCGTCCCTATAACGATTCAGATGAAACGGAAGCTAACCTTCAAATTGTCACTACGTATGCAGTATTTACTTAAGGGACGAGGCAACAATAACTCGTAAGGCCCCCATATGGGCAACAACACCCGGTGAAGCCCAAGCCTTACAATCCCTCCCCCACTCCTGCCCGGCACACACGGTATAATCAAGGGCTGATCATCAATCTCACGCTTTAAAGTCGCTACCGCAACCTCCGGGCAACACGCTTCATCGAAATGCAGGAGCACGCCCTAACCGTCATGATCTATCTCAACTTTAAACACCGGAAAAGCATTACCAATTGTGTTATCACCACGAGATCAACAATTATTAAGAATGTTGATGAGAGCGAGGTGGTATTGGCGTAATCTAAGCAATAATCGATAAGTGATAGAGAAAGGCCGGTGAAAAGTACTGTAGTACTTTTTAGGTATTACACTCACATTATTGTAAGTAACTTTTAAGAAAACTATCATGCGAAGGCATCGTTGACGCTTTATTTTTCATTGTATTTCTAATGCCAGACAATAAATTACGCAGCTCTTTATTGGATAGACTTTTGGCTAAGGGGTGACACTGCATTGGGGTAACGCCCTGCCCCAGCAATACCTGCAGCCAAGACTCAACTCGAAAGAGCTCATCTTTGTGTTGAAAGGCATGACCCGTTTCCTTAAACATGTCAATGCGATGGCTTAGAGAGTCAGGTATGTCCATTTGCTTACAGTAGCGCCAGAAATTACTGTCACTGCGTTGGGTTTGGTTATAATGTAGTATAAGAAAATCTCGTATCCGTATTATCTCCTGCTCTGTACGTTGATTATACTCCTCGATGACTTTCGGACTAATTTCGCCAGAAGGTATTAATTGCATCAAACGAGTAATGCCCGCGATAAATAGATGAATGCTCGTTGATTCCAACGGCTCTAAAAAACCACTAGACAAGCCCAAAGCAACGCAATTTTTCTTCCAAAACTGGCGACGCTTTCCGGCTTTATAGTGAATAACCTTAATATCATTAATTGGCTTACCACTCAAACCGGCTAATAACGTACTTGAAGCTTCATCGACAGAGATTTCTGAATCACTAAAGACAATGCCGTTACCGCACCGGTGCTGCAATGGGATTTTCCATTGCCACCCCGCGGTATGCGCTATTGCTCGAGTTAAAGGTATTGTAGGCTCATTATTTTCAGATTGAACAGCAATTGCTCGATTACAGGGAAACCAGTGACTCCAATCATCAAACCCTGCGCGTAACGTTTTTTCAATTAATAATCCTTCAAAGCCAGTACAGTCAATAAATAGATCGCCTTGAATCGATTGTTCATTATCTAATTTAAGTGACAATATATCCCCCGTTGTATGATCTTGAATCACCTCTTTAACGGTTGCAGATATATGACTAACACCTTGTTTTAATGAACGCTTTCGCAAGAAATTGATATAACATCCTGCATCTAAATGGTAGGCATAGTTTAATTCCGTGTGCTGTCCACCGCTAAACTTCCCCTCTAATGCTGCAAAATATTCTAATTGATATTCATTAATGGAGTGGTCAATGCCAATTGATTTTCCTTGCAGCCAAAAGTGGTGAAACTCCGCGAGCCAAGTAGGCTGCCCAATTCGTCCAAAGCCATGAAGATATTTATCATTACCATTCAACCAATTTTCAAATTGAATACCTAGCTTAAAAGTAGCTTGCGTTTCCCGCATAAACTCTCGCTCATCAATATGGAGTAATTGATGGAATCGCTTGAGCGTTGGAATCGTCGCCTCTCCAACGCCAATGGTACTTACCGTTGGGGATTCAACAATACTGATATCCAATACTTTTCCGAGCTGATGACTCAGTGCTGTAGCGGCAATCCAGCCCGCAGTACCTCCTCCGACAATAACAATACGCTGGACGTTTTTAATATTCATAACTTACCTATTTAAAAATCGTAATAACTTAGCGCGTAAGCGCCTTGCGTCCACTTCCGTTAATGCGCCTAATATCCCGCGAGATTTTTTTGGTAAGTGTTCCTCAGCGGTCGCATTATCGGAGAAAACATAATGATTAAATAACACTTCCCAAGCCTTTTTTTGTTCCTTGGGTAGGTGTCGTATCGACATTATCGCATGCTCTAAGGCAGGCTTTCCTTGACCGAGATAACGCGGGCTAGTATTCCACCAATAATTGATCATAGCGTTAAGAGGCGATAATGCCTCTACTTGATGCCACCACATACTGGGTATGAATAATGTATCGCCAGCATTTAACTCTGCTATTTGAATATGTTCCTGAGCATTTTTAAAGTTAGGGTGCTGAGAAAAATCAGGCTGATCAAAATTGACCATACTGATAACCTGCCCTCCAGGGTTAAAGTCGTAAGGTCCAGGGTATATATTTGACACTTGGGATGGAGGCAATAAGGTGAATCGGCGCTCACCCAAAACGCAGCAAGCCAAATTATTAGGGACGTCAAAATGGCAAGCAGAACGGCTTTTATTGCCGAGCCATAAATTCACTAAAGGGTTGCCGTTTATTGAAAATCCACTTGAAAAGTCTGAGCTAAAAGACAATGAATTGTCTTTTAATAAGCCTGGAAAATATTCATCAATAGGGCAGGAGGCTATGTAATATGGAGTAGGGTTAGTCTTTTCGTACTGCAATATCAGATTTTCAAGTACGTCTTTAATCGACAAGCTTAAAGTATCAAAGTTAAATTCAGTTGCGCTATTCCCGTAAAAATAATTACCTCCGTCAGCCACCTTCCCTTGAAAAACACTCGTAGGCTTATCATTATAAAATTCGTTAAAGTAGCTCGCCAAGTCCAATGGTGAATTTTCACCAGCTATAACAATAGGCCATCGCGACACTAAGTTCCGCAATATAATCGGTGTTGTTGCGTCATATACAAAACTAGGTATTACGCCAGACTGGCAGTCATAGCTTCTAGTGCGGAGTAAGGGTATTCTTGAAGGCGTCATGATCAAATCAAGCTGTTCTTTCGCGAGATTAACGCTTTAATATTTCGCATTGATGTCACGATCTGAAAAGCCGCCGCAAGAAACCCTTTATTATTCAATTCAAAAAGAGACTCACTCGTTAATGATGCTAACTTTTCAGCATCTAAGGTAAAATACCCATTAATGATATGTTGCTCGTTATTATTAAATACAATATCCAGATTCAGGGGTTGTATTAATTCTAACTTATCAAAATATTTAACCATAGCTTCTGTAACTTTAAAACCATCATTAATAATCTTTAAACTATTGGTGATTTTATTTAGGTAAGTCGAGTGGCCTCCAAGCTCTAAAAACAGGGGCTCACCACGGTCCTTTTGTATACGAGGGCTTGTGGCGTTGATGTGAATTACAGGCTCGTGATCGCCTCCGCCTTCTGCTCGCTGATCTTGATAGCCGATAAGAAAGGGGCCCCTTTGTAGTAGCGCGGGAATATAGTTACCTGCCCAGCCGCAAGGTTTTTCCGTGTCAAGAAACAAGTTTTCATTATTTTTGAAGCCCAGCATGGCACACATTGAAAAGGCGCCAGTGTTGGAGTCTTTTTGAAAAAGCACAGGATATTCTGCTTGAATATCTGAGAGCTCTGTAAGGTAAATACAAATACTCGCGACATTATCCCCATAGTCATCAGATAATGTTGAGTCCACCTTTAGTGATTGGTGAGTGATATTATCAAGTACAGCATGGCTAGTCATATATAAATACCCGTCTCTTAAGGTTATTAACTTCAGATGTTAATCCAAGGCCCTAAAACGTAAAAAGGCCGCATATTAATGCAGCCGCGTGGAATGCAAATGGCCCATAATGCTTTTGCATTATAGGCCATAAAGGCATCGCTTTTAGAAAGTATAGCGAGCGCCTAACTGATAACGAGCACCGAGGTCGAATAGATCCCACATCTGGGCTTTGCTTCGGCCATGGCTTCGTGAATTCTCACCTGTAACATTTATACCTTCAAATGACATTGAGATATTATCGGTAATACTATAGGAAATATTCATGTCTAATTGGTAATAAGCCTCAACATAGCGTGGGTTATTAGATGACCCACGGTTTGCGTCATCTAAATACTCATCGCGCCAGTTGTAAGCTACACGTGCCTGCACGTCATAATTTTCATACATTAAAACGAGGTTAGCAGAGTCACTAAGACCCAATACGGCAAATTGTGATTCACCTGGTGCGGCACCATTGTCAAAAGCAACATCACTATTAACGGTTGTGTAGTTAGCCATCACGCCAAAGCCTGTATCAGCAAAGAAATGCTGAACAGCTAATTCGAAACCGTTAATGTGTGCATCATCATTATTGATGGGGGTTCGCGTTGCAAAGCTATAAAGCGGATCCGTTTCGTTAGGGACGATGTCATAGGCGCCGCCGACTGTATCCCAAAAAGCTTGGTTATTCTGGAAAGAGTCTGCCGGATTGTAGTCAGCTGGAGCATCATCTGGAGTAAAGTCGGCTGGGTTATCCAAAATAGCCGTCATTACAAATAATTGAGTTTCACCTGCTTGATAACCACGGTCGATTAGGGCCGTTCGTGCATCCAAGATACGCTGTCCGTTTGTCGCATCACGTAGCCCAAATTGCGGCTCATCAAAATTCTCGTAACCAATAAAGTTTTTAACACGCTTATCGTAATAACCTACAGAGACATAACTTGTGTCATCAAAATACCATTCTACGGATAGATCCGAGTTTGTGGACTCCAGCGGAAGAAGCTCGGGGTTTGAAGCTGTTGCCGTTGCATCAATGCCCGTTAACGTTGGCCCGTTAGGATTTGAAATGGAGACTGATGAGCGAATGTCGCTGTACTGAGGCCGTGAAATTGTTTGACCAAAGGAGTAGCGGGCCTTCAAACCTTCACGCAAAGTAATATCAAAGTCAAAGTTTGGAAGCAAATGGCTATAGCTATTGTTTTCACTTAGCGCGAGGGTGGCACTTTGATCACGAATAATATTAAAATCGTTGTTGTCTAACCAGTGAATACTGGACGGAGGAACAACAATCGAGGTCGATGTTAAATCTGTACTTTCGTAGCGCATACCTGCAAGCATATTGGCTTCCATGCCGCCAATTTCACCATTCATTTCCACTTGAAAATACAGCGCACGCGTATCTTCTTTGACGATATGATTTTCGCTGAAGTTAGGATCATAATTATAAGCGGCACCGCTACCATACTCACTAACAGCCCACTCGGCCATGGTTCTGGCATCGCCTTTAAAGCCTACCTGGTCAATATTGGAAGTATTGTAATCTTCGAACTCTCCAACAATATTGAAGGGTTCAACTAGGCCAGCAGGAATGTTGTTTGCTTGATTTAAGCCCCAATCACCTAAGCTTGAATAATTTTCAGAGAAATTTTGAGTCATCTCTAAAGAACTTGTCTCTATCCCAAAATCGATTTTTCCGTTCTCGAGTTCCAAGACACCGTCGAACTTGAATTGATCGATCTCTGTTTCTTGCCCGCTATACCAAACGCGCATAGGCTGAGAGCCTAGGTCGCCAGCATCATGTATATTGTTATTGTTACCTTTTACACTGTCATCAAATTCAATTTGAAGCTCTGGAAGGTCGCCAGAAAAATTATAGGTTTGAGCAAGGCCTACACCTGTAGCCATACTAACATTAAGGCGACTACCAAAATCTTCACCAGGCAAGCTTTTCATTGAAGACGAGTGCGCATCAAAATCAAACGTTAGTAAATCATTAACGGCCCACTCAATATTTAAGCCGGCAGATCGCAAAGTATTATCTTGAGCCATATAAGACTGCTCAAAACCAAAATCTTTTGTACCGCCTAGACGCTCACTAATTACCATCGGTGTCGCTACAGTGGCTCCAGTATCAAATACTACATAATCAGCAGAGCGATTCATCCATGCCGTTTTATCACCAAAGTGTTCTTGTAATTGGTTGTTTGCATAGGTGAAATCCGCTGTAGCAGTCACGCTTTCAACGGGACGATATTGGAATGTCAGCTGAGCATTTGTGCGCTCGCGGTGAATATCTGAAAAGTGATATCGCACATCGTTTGGTAGACCGTAGAGCTGACCAGGCTGAGGGGCGTTAGTGATACGGCTATCGTAATACTCTTTGTCGTTTTCGCCATTGACACCGTTGGCAATATTCATTGCACCGTTAGCGGCTTGCTCATCACTTTGTGGAACCCACTCGCTAATGCGCCAGTCATTTACGGTAGCAGAAGAAGAGCCGCTATCACGCTCTTGAAAACTACCGGATAAGCCAATACCAAAGACTTCGCTATCATCTGTCCAGCTGAAAATACCAGAGAGTTCCGGTGTAACATCGCTGCCAGTGCGATTCGTTGTATCCATCACCGCTTTCGCGCCCACACTTATTTTTAAGCCAGGATTATCTAGGGGGCGCGCTGTTTTAATGTTAACCGTTGCGCCTACACCGCCAGTTGCGATATTCGCCTTGCTTGTTTTATAGACTTCCACAGCACTGACGCTTTCGGAGGCTAAGTTAGCAAAATCAAATGCACGTGAGTTACCTTGATCGGAACCGTAAGCGCTGGCGCCGGGCATAGTTCTACCGTTTAAGGTTACCATGTTGTACTCAGCACCAAATCCGCGAACAGTAATTTCTGAACCTTCGCCATTGGTTCGGCTAATAGAAACACCAGTAATACGCTGTAAAGACTCAGCTAAGTTAGTGTCTGGAAACTTACCAATATCTTCAGCGGAAATGGCATCGACAACACCTGACGAATCACGCTTGATATCCATTGCATTTTGAAGCGCTGCCCGAATTCCCGTCACCAATACCTCTTCAACAGGTGCCGCATCTTGAGCTAACAATGATTGACTAGAGAGTGCGAGCACCGATGCTGCGATAGCAACACTGAGTGGCTTGCACTTGAAACGATTTGAATTTTGCATACTTTCCCCGAAAAAATGATATTTTTAGATTTTATTGAATGGTTGTGAATGTTGTTATTAATTTGGCTTACTGGTTATTAGTCGAACCCCGCATTTTTGCGTAAAAACTTTATTGGGCTCTAGATGGGTTAAGCCTTCCCCACTATTAAAAGCATTAATGTTTGCGCTAACCGGCTCGATTGCTATGGCATCTCGAGCTGGAGGAATACAAACCTGGAGGTAATTGAATGCATGACTCCCGACTTGCTGCCAAACATCTAAACCGTATTGGTATTCTTCTGACCAAAGATAGCTTGAACATGTCGCCGCTGGCATTTCATTATTGGGGTCAATTTGAAAGCAATGGTCCAGCTGAACGTCATCAATGGCACTTAGCTTTTTAAAGTGGCCATATTCGTATTTATGTCCAGTAGGTAACAAGCGTTTGTCGACTGAAATATGTCGAACAGTAGGCAATTGCATACGCCAATTGGCCATATCGCCACGTAAATTAAAATACGGATGCCAGCCGACAGCTAGAGGCACAGGTGATGAGTGACGATTAATGATATTAAAGGTTACGGTTAAGCCCTCAATATCGTGCAAACGATACTCAATAGTAATTTCCATTGGGAATGGATAGGCTGGGATTTCGCCTAAGTAGGAGAACTGAACAGTAATACGTGCTTCGTTTTGAGCCGGGTGAGCCGCACTGACAGATGCTTGAGAGTTAAATAAAAACCCATGCAAGCTATTATTAAGGCCTGCTTCATTCACTTCGAATTGGTAGCTTTTCCCGGCATAAGTATATTTCCCATCCTCTAAACGATTGACGAAGGGGAACAATAGAACCCCCTTATAAGCGGGATTTCCAGCGGCGTATTCTTCTTGTGTTATCGAGCTTACGATACTCTCGGGTGTATTGACCCCTGTAGACTTGCTCGTATTTTGAAACTGTAAGCGATTAATAGCCCCGCCAAGAGATGGGATAACTTCAATGAGGCTTTTACCAGTGCCGGTAGTAAACAATAATGTCTGATAGCCATCCTGTACCACAGGATGGCTTAGTGCGTCACGATCCATCTATTAAAGCCTCTAAAACTATTGATTTTGAAGGCGCTTTACTTACCGTATAAATACATTGCAGGAAAATAGACTTGAATGGATAACAGAAGTAAAACATTAACTCTAGTGTTTACCGACTTGAATTAAACAACACTCATGCCGGCAATTGATAACCTAGATTCATAGCCTAGACTATCAATCTAGGCTATGAACTGTCTTAACTTACTGTAACAAGATAGTAGTACTTATTTAACAACTAGAAAAAGTCATCGAGTATTAAAATAATTTAAACGTTATAAGGCTTGATGGTAATGATTTTTCCATCGGCGTCATATGAGATAGGCGTCGCTTTTATGGACCTTAAATGCGTAACACCTTCGGATAATGTGCTGTCGTGATAAAAAAGGTAAGACTGCCCATTCATCTCACAAATAGAATGATGAGTCGTCCAGCCAAGGACAGGCTCTAAAATGCAGCCGCCATAGGTAAAAGGGCCGTAAGGGGAATCGCTGGTTGCGTAGCAAATCGTGTGGTGATTACCCGTTGAGTACGAGAAATAATAAATTCCATTGTGCCTGTGCATCCAGGCGGCTTCAAAAAAGCGCCCTTCATCATCCGCTTTAAAGGCCTCACCATTACTATCAAGAATGAGTAGCTCTTTGGGCTCTTCGGCAAAACTTTTCATGTCATCGGAAAGTTTTGCCATTATCGGATTGAGTGCAGTCTCTCCAGCTGCAGGCTCACTGTAGCTTTCATCGAATTTATTGTTTCTATATTCTTGCAGCTGCCCACCCCAAAGGCCTCCGAAGTAGATGTAGTAGTCGTCACCGTCTTGAAAAACAGCGGGGTCGATGGAGTAGGAATTTTCAATGGGTAGTGGCTCGGCAGTAAAAGGGCCGTGCGGTGTTGCGGCTGTAGCAACGCCTATTTGAAATTTTCCTTCATAGTTTCTCGCTGGAAAATAAAAATAATAGGTGCCGTCTTTATGGGCAGCATCAGGTGCCCACATTTGGCGTTCAGCCCAGGGGACGTCATCAACATGCAGCGCCATGCCGTGATCAACAACAGCGCTTTGAACGTCCGTGCTGGATAGCTGATTTAAAGCGGCTTCATCCATGGAAAAAACATGGTAATCACACATCGCAAAGTGATCGCCGTTATCATTGAACGGAATACCCGCATCAATATCGTGTGATGGGTAAATATATACCCGCCCCTCAAAAACATGCGCAGAAGGATCAGCACTGTACTGGTGCTTAACCAGTGGTTGAGAAACAGGATCAGCATTTTCGGGCAGAACCTGCCAGCATTCTTGTTCAGTAGAGTGACTCATAAATATCTTGTAACCCGCTAGTATCGATAAAATATCAGTAAAAATTAGGCCGCTGCTGTCAAGCGACGCTCGGCAAGTGATTTTTCGATGTCGTCTTCCATCTTTTTATTAATGCAGTAAAACAACATCAAACCACTGGCGATAAAGAACGGGATACCCGCAAAGAAGCTCATGGCGAGCTTTATACCTTCTTGTGTTGCCACGGTTTGCACAACTAAGCTGACATCGTAGTTGAAGTTGTCAAGCATAAGTCCGACCAGTGAACCGCCTATACTTAAACCCACTTTCAAACCAAAAATCATTGCGGCAAAAGTAATAGCCGTGGCCCGGCGATGCGTTTTCCATTCTGAAAAATCAGCAACATCGGCAATCATTGTCCAGAGTAAAGGTATCGTGATGCCGTAAAGGAAGCCGTGTAATATCTGGGTGATATACACAGGAGCAATACTGTTATTTGGAATGAAGAAAAAGAAACACTGCGCGGCCGTGGCCAAGAAAAGTGCGACACCAAAGACGTTACGCTTACCAAACTTATCGGCAAAGAATTTAGAAAAGGTGATGCCGACAATCATGAGGATAATACCGCATGCATTAAAGACGCTAAAGCCTGATGTGGCTACGTCTTTGGGCCATGCGAACTCGGTCAGCCCCATGGATGCCAGCCCACGGTTCAGTGCCGCCATCGAACCGTTAAAACCAGAACTGTCTAAAAATCCAGCAAGAGCTTCTAAATCTAAATAGTTTTCAAAGTAGTAAATATACAAGCCGCCTTTCAAAGCAAGCCCCACAAAAACGGCCGTTGTAACGCATAAAATGATTAGCCAAGGCACGTTGGTAACAAGATCTTTAATGTCATCCGCAATTTTAGATTGCTGAGCTGCGACTGTTGTGATGCGCTCTTTTGTTGTTATAAATGTAATTAAGAAGAAAACGACGCCAACGATAGAGAACATGGTCATTGCGCGACTGAAGCCAACAGCTTTATCGCCATCTCCCATAATCAATACAATCGGTAAAAGTAGCGCCTGAATAATAAACTGCGCAACCATAACCGCCACAAAGCGGTAAGACGATACGCTATTGCGCTCTTGCATATTACCGGTAAGTACACCACTCAGTGCGGCATAGGGTAGATTGTTAGCTGAGTAAATAAATAGCAGCAACACATAGGTGATAAAAGCGTAAATGATTTTACCTTGCTCACTGAAATCGGGAGTACTGAAGGCCATTAGTGCAATCACGCCAAAAGGTACGGACGTGAATAAAATCCAAGGTCTAAATTTCCCCCAGCGGGTATTCGTCCTATCGGCTAAAAGGCCGACAATTGGGTTAAATAACGCACCAATCATACCGCCGGTAAAAATAATTACCGCCGCTTTAGCGGGGGGAATGTTGTAAACATCGGTATAGAAAAAGGTGATGAAGGTCATCAAGGTTTGAAAGATAAGGTTGGCGGCTAAATCACCAAGGCTATAGCCGACCTTTTCAATAACGGATAATTTTTCTGTTGGCTGTTGCATTATTATTCTAGTGACCTATTTTTATGGCAGTTATGGGCAGCATTGATACTCACAATGTACTGCATAGAAGACGAGTGCTAGGCTTCAGGGGGGTACTGTACATCGGGGGGTGTAATTATTCCCCACAATAGCACCGCTTAGTTTTGAGGCCATATACCGTTTGTAACCAATACCTAATATATATTTCTCACTCTCCCCCTTGGGGCTAGAAGACTGTGTTTAGAACATTACTATTTTGTTGATATATGCGTTGGTTCACAAAATGCTCAAACCACCTGCAGCTAGCAAGCTTAATGCTGTTTGGATAGCAATATTGGGCGAGAATTTGTGACGTAGCCAGTTACTTTTGGGCACCCAATAAGCCCTTAAGACACCTAAATTTTCATATGTAAATATTTTCTCCTTTTAGTCTTAAACACCTTATGAGATAGCTCAAAGTATAGGTATAAATATACTAACTATGGGTTTAATTTTACGGTGCCGCCAGTATCGCTAGCAGCATAGAATCGTCTCAACCCTGCAATTGCGACTTATTATCGATAGAAATCCCTTCCGAGGCTCTACCGTGAATCGCAACGTGTATATCAACCTTACAATGAAGGTAGTGCGAAGCGATGAAAAATAAAATGATAACGAAGCTTCTGCTGCTGGCCGGTATATCCGCCTTACCGCTAGCCGCGCAAGCCGCACCAGATCCCAATTTCCATATATATCTGCTGTTAGGACAGTCAAATATGCAGGGTTCTGCGCCGATTCAATCGCAGGATCGAAATATTAATAACCCACGTGTGCGCACACTACAAAGTGAAAATGGCTGCTCTGGGCAAAACTGGACTTACGGCCAATGGCGCACCGCTGAGCCACCGCAAGTACGCTGCAATCAAGAAGGCGGTCTTGGCCCCGGCGATACCTTTGGCCACACCATGGCCGCAAATACAGATGAAAGCATTACCATCGGTTTGGTGGGTGGTGCTTTCGGCGGCGCTAAAATTGAATATTTTCTACCCAACTGTGGCGGAAATTGCACGCCGCCCTTTGGCGGTAGTATTAGTGGCGCACCTGATAACGGCACTGGCGGTTATAAATGGGTACTCGACCTTGCACAAAAAGCGCAAACTGCCGGTGTAATTAAAGGCATTATTTTTCACCAAGGTGAAAGTAATTCGGGCCAAGCAAATTGGCCTAGCTTAGTGAATCAGTACGTTACCGCATTGCGTACCGATTTGAAATTAAGCGCAGACGAGCTTCCGTTTATTGCCGGCGAGCTGCCTTACACCGGTTGCTGTAGTGGCCACAATAGCTTGGTTCGCCAAATACCGAACGCCGTACAAAATGGCCATGTTGTGACTGCCGAGGGTGGCCTTAATGATAAGGGCGATGGCTTGCACTGGGATTCTGCGGCTGTGCGTGAGATGGGTAGGCGCTATGCCAATAAAATGCTCACACTGGTTGATACCAATAGCGGCCCTGTTGATTGTGGCACCCAAGATGGCAGCCCCATTTGCTGCAATATAAGCTCAGACCCCGATGGCGACGGCTGGGGTACACAGAATGATAACCAAACATGCTTAGTCACCCCCGAAACAACAGGTTACATTCCACCTAATCCTGCTGATGTTGTTGCGGCAATTAACGTTGGCGGCCAAGGCGTTTCTTATGACGGTGTTTATTACGAAGCCGATACAGGCTTTGCCGGTGGCATGGCGAATAGCACTTCAAACCCTATTGCTGGTAGTGACGACAGCGCGCTTTTTCAAACAGAACGCTATGGCGATTTCACCTATGCAATTGCTGTTGCTAATGGCACCTACGATGTCACGCTTGATCTGGCCGAACTGTATTGGGATGCGGCTGGCAGTCGTGTGTTTAGCGTCTCGATTGAAGGTACTACGGTCGTTAATAATGTCGATTTGGTGGCGCAGGTTGGCAGTAATGTCGCCTGGGCCGCTGGCCCATTTACCGCCCAGGTACAAGATGGCAACTTAAACATAGCCGTCACATTTACCGAAGATAACGGCACTTTAAGTGGCATTCTCGTGCGTACCGGTACCGCGCCACCCGCCAGCTCTTCCTCAGTAAGCTCTCAAGCACAAAGCTCTTCTGTCGCGCCAATTTCAAGTTCATCTTCCACTGTTGCGGTTAGCTCTACGCCGCAAGCGTCTTCTTCTAGCGCAGCGGTAAGTTCGGCCGCCAGTACGCCCGTAACAGTAGGCAGTGCCGATTGGTATTTACTCATGCTAATGGGCTTCTTCGTTGCTGTGCGGCAAACGTTGCGTAGAAACACGAACACATCAATTTAAGCCTCCCTTGACCATTTAACGATGGTTTTTGCCCCTAACGTGCTTCCATCAGCGCATTAGGGGCTTTTTTTTAACCTTAAAAAAGCTCGGCTGTTTATGGCCGCACTGAAGTGTGGTTTGATCTTGGTTTGATTAATCTTAGCTAAGACCGCCTAATGAAAGCTTTTTTTGTACTCTGCTTAACCGTTATGCCTCTGCACTTGATGGCTGGCCAAATTGCCCTTACCTTTGATGATGCCCCAACAGGTGATAGCGCCGTTATGTCCGGCCAGCAGCGCACCACTATGCTGATTAATGCCATTCAATCAGCCGCTATCCCCGATGCCTTATTCTTTGTGAAAGCGGATGCCATTGATGCCGCTGGTGATAAACGCCTAAAGCAGTATGTTGCGGCGGGGCTTCACCTTGCCAATCATACCTACCAGCACAATTCAGCGAATAAGATTCCGGTGAATCAATTTTTGCTCGATGTCTACCAAGCGCACCTTGCACTCAAAAACTACAGCAATGTTCTTCCCTACTTTCGCTTCCCTTAGGGACGAGGAAACAATATTTCATCCACTAATGCTCGATCTCGACACCCTTACCTTCGTTGCTCAAAGCGTTACATGCCAAGGCATGCGCCCCTTTAAGCGCCTCGATAAGAAAGCCGATATCTTCGCCTAATTGGACAAACTATTATTGCCTCGTCCCTTATTTGCACTACGGTAAAGATCCAGCCGATATTCACGCCTTACAGGTAGGGCTAACAGAGCTGGGGTACTCCAATGGCTATGTCACTGTGGATAACTTTGATTGGTATCTCAATGCTTTACTGAATGGAGCAAAGAAGGAAGGTAAGCTCATTGATTACGAAAAGTTGGGCCATCTGTATGTCGCGCTAATATGGGAGGCCATTACTTTTTATGATGCTATTGCCGTAAAAACATTGGGACGTTCGCCCAAGCATGTATTGCTGCTACACGAGAATGACACATCAGCACTTTTTGTAGAGCAGTTAGCCGAGCATGTTCGCAAACAGGGCTGGGAAATCATCACCCCCCAGCAAGCTTATAACGACCCAATAGCCCAAGCACTCCCGACCACCACTTTCCACAAACAAGGCCGTATTGCCGCCATGGCTAAGGTTAAAGGCGTGGATGAAAAAACACTACGGCACCCCGCCGAAAACCAAGCTTACTTAGATAAGCTGTTTCAAGAACAACACGTATTTGAAGAACCGCCACCAAAATAGGACAGCCAGAATGCAAGCAAGCGATATCAGGGTTTTTATTGCTATCAAACTGCCGTAAAAATCAAATTTTCTCTCGATACGGTATACCCATAGATCTTCACCCCCGCCTGCACCCTCTTTTACCTCTCGCCAATAAGGGCACTCGAATGGCCCCTCACTCCTTAGGGGCGCGCATGAAATAACTTCCCGTTTTTGAATTCCTGGGGGCACGCTTGCCTTCGTTAAAAATATTTGCAATAGCCGGCTATTACGCCATATTTTCGCCTCGCCAAGCAAGCACCCACAAACCCAAACTCCAGCAACTTATTCGTGCACGCCCCTTATGCAACAAAAATAGAAAATTCTAGGCGTGTCCTATAATTGATTGAATTCAACCTTGATTGGGTGTGAATGGGTGACATTTGTCATGCCATTTCATGACGTTTGCCTCTAATGATCCCGTTGAATTCACCGCATACTGATTCAATGACTTAGATCGAGAAAGGGAACAAAGCTATGCACAAGAATACGAGAGATTCGGCCCTAAAACGGGATGATGTTACACCACCGGTGGTCGCTTCAATTCGAGGCGTCTGTAAAACATTTGCCGACAAGCCTGCGCTCAAGAATGTTAACTTAGACATAAGAGCGGGTCAGGTTCTAGCAATATTAGGGGCTAATGGTGCAGGGAAAACGACGTTAATCAATACGATGCTGGGCCGATTAAAGGTTGATGCAGGCACAGTAACAATTTTTGGCCAGCCGCCTGGTTCAGTACCCGTAAAAAGGCAAACCGGCGCTTTGCTACAAGTGGCATCTCTCCCAGAAACACTTAAAGTGAAGGAGCACATAGAACTCTTTCGCAGCTATTACCCTGCCCCGATGCCATTTAAGAATATTATCGCTTATGCCGGTTTAGAGGCTCTTCAAAATCGTTTTTCCAAAAAGCTATCTGGCGGTGAAAAGCAACGATTACTCTTTGCTTTGAGTATTTGCGGCGATCCAAAACTTCTGTTTTTAGATGAACCCAGTGTTGGGATGGACATATCGGCTAGGCAAAGTTTATGGGGCGCAATCAGGGACTTAAAAGAGCAAGGCACAGCTATCGTTTTAACCACGCACTATCTCGAAGAAGCCGATAACTTGGCTGACATGATGGTCATGCTAAAAGGCGGAGAAATCATCCAGCAAGGCACTGCCGATTACATTAAATCTTGTGTAAGTTCGACAATTATCCGCTTTATGACTACCGCCAACACGACAGACTATTCGGCAGTGCCCGGCGTAGTGGATATTGCCCATAGCGGAAAATTTACCACTCTTCAATCCACCAGTGTCAACCAGACGCTATTAGCGTTACTCACCCAACAGCCGGAGCTTCAAGACTTGTCTGTTTCTCCTGCTGGGCTCGAGCAAGCATTTTTACACCTCAATCAGACTCAGCAAATCACGGGAGAATCGTACCCATGAACGCTCTTCAAATACTGAATATCTATCGGCTTGAAACAAAATTCGAGTGGTTAAAAACCATTAGAAATCCTGCTTTCTCTCTTCCTGTAATTTTAATTCCTGCCATTTTTTACCTCTTTTTTGGGGTCTTTATGAATGGCGATAACGTAGAGGCGGCTGGTTACCTTTTGAGCACTTACGGAACGTTCGGTGTGATGGGGCCAGCTTTGTTTTCGTTTGGTGCGGGATTGGCCGTAGAAAGGAGTAAGGGCTGGCTAGATATTAAAGAAGCCTCCCCCATGCCAGCATCAGCTCAAATTGTGAGTCGAATACTGGTTTCAATGGTTTTCTCAGTCATCATTATCTGTATTTTAGGGGTCCTTGCAGCCCTCTTTGCAGGTGTACATTTAGCATTTGGCCAATACCTTCTGCTGGTCCTGATTTTAGTCTTAGGCAGCCTTCCTTTTTGCCTGCTGGGTATTGTCTTGGGGTTAACGCTCAAAGCTGAAAGTTCAGCAGCGATCGTTAACTTAATTTACCTACCCATGGCGTTTCTATCGGGCTTATGGCTGCCTATCAGTATGCTTCCGAACTTCCTTCAGCCTGTCGCAAACCTACTACCCTCTTACCACTTAGCTCAACTGGCTTTAAATGTTACCGGGCAAGATGCCGGGGGCTCACCTACTGTACACCTGTTGGCCCTAATGTTATTTTCAGCTTTATTTTTTATCCTAGCGCTACTCGCTTACAACAAGAAGCATCAATAATTATAACTATTCAGCCATGCACAAATAGCCCGGCCAAGCCTACTTAGATAAGTTGTTTCAAGAACAACACGTATTTTCAGAGCCGCCACCAAAATAGGATAACCAGAATGCAAGCAAGCGATATCAGGGTTTTTATCCCAAGTAAAAATTACCCCGCGTCACAGGCGTTTTATCAGGCGCTGGGTTTTGTGATGGACGTTGCCAACGATAAACTCTCGATTTTTTCGCTAGGCGAATGTACGTTCTTTCTGCAGGACTACTTTGACGAAGCGTTGGCGTCTAACCTTATGCTCCAGTTAATTGTGCCAAATATAGACGATGCATTTAAACAAATACAAAGTATAGAAACCCCAAAGGTGAAATACGAACCCATCAAGCAAGAGCCCTGGGGCAAGGTGATTTACCTGTGGGGCCCAGCGGGGGAGCTTTGGCATATTACTGAATTGAAGCGGCCGTAAAAGTTTATCCAAGAGAAATGCTGCAGCGCAAAAACGTAACTACTCAGACATGCACAAATATGCCGGCAAATTGATCATTTTCTGGGCCGTTCAAACCATCCTTGGGCACTATGCAAGCGTTCCTGACGCTTGATGCCCAGAAAACAATCAATTCGACTTTTAGGTGAGCGTCATACCGATCCCACCTGATGTAGTTACGCAAAAACTGAACGTTAGATTCCTAAGGAGAATAATATGAAATTTGGAATGCAGGCCGTACTTACAGCAGCACCCAACAAAGGGAATGCATTAGCGCAAATAATGCTGGAGGCATCGGCAATTGTCGCTTCGCTGCAAGGTTGCGAGCTTTATGTGGTGCAACAAGCTTTAAGGGATGAAACCAAAGTGCTCATTACTGAAATATGGGCAAGCCAAGCGGATCACCAGGCATCTTTATCTAATGAGCTGGTGTTGGCTTTAATTGGACGGGCCAAGCCTATTATTGCAGGTATGGAGCATCATCCTGCTCAGTTTCTGGGTGGCCATGGTATATGAGTGGCGCACTCGGTTAGTCATGAGCGAACAAAAAAAGGGGCCTTGCGGCCCCTTTCGTTTCATAAAGTCAGTGATTAATTCGCTTCGTTTAACGCCTCTTTAACTCCGTCGTAAGCTGGTTTTTCTTGCAGGTTATCGTTGAACAATAACGGGCAACCTACGATGTCATCATGGCCACCACCAGAGATGGTTTTAAACCAGCTGTCTGAATCTGAAATGCCCCATACCGTAATACCGCCGCGTAATTCAGCAGGAACAACCTCAAAGTAAGCTTTTACAATAGCTTTGTAGCGTGCTTTTTGTTGTTGCAGTGCTTGGGTATCGTTACAGCTTTTAACAGCATTAGCCTCGTAACTCCAACCTGCTGCATAGGGGTTATTCACCCGAACATCCATCTCGGTAATTTTGATTTTCAGGCCGTAGTTAAGATCCAGAACTTTCTTCCACGATGCTTTAATGTTGGCTAGCGAAGCATAATCAGGCAATACGTGCATTTGGAAACCCACGCCGTCGATAGGCACATCCTTACTGCGCAAGTCTTTAATTAACGCGACGAGGCTATCGGTTTTTGCGCCGTTCTCTTCTGTATTGAAGTCGTTATAGTAGAGGTCGGCATCGGTGACCTTATCGGCTTCTCTAAAGGCGAGAGCAATATAGTCTGCGCCCATACCCTCGTAGTGCGCCGAGCGACGGTAGTTAACGCCGTTGATAACTTGCCCACCGGTTTCATAACGGCAACCACTATAAGAGCCTTCGTCGTTGGTATCAAAAAGAGCTTCGTTGACCACATCCCAGCTCACGATGGTATCCGTATGCTGGCTGGCAACACCGCGAATATGGTTAGTTAACGATTGTTGGTAAGCGGTGCCAGTTTGATTACTAGCCCAGCTAGGCAATTGGTAACACGGATGCCAGACTAAAGCATGCCCGTGAATGGTCGTATTGTTATTTTTCGCCCAAGCCGCGAGCCGATCAGCGTTTGGATTACTGTAATTAGAGTCAGACCAATAGCTCATCTTCATGTTGTTTTCGGCAGTTACGTGATTAAAGTTATTGCGTACAATTTGCACCCGCGCGGCTGAATTCAATGTATCTTTGCTGCCGCCTTCTAAATTCACCTCAACACCAATCGGTATACTGGCTAAGTCTTTCAAGCCACTACCAGCGGGTGGCGGTGTAATAATCGGCGCGTCTTCCACCTCACCAGCAACGACAAAGTTGTCAACGTAAAAACTCACGTTATCCGTGCCATCATCGGCTTCAATAATAAACGATTCGAAATCAGTGGCGCCATCTGGAACATAGTCACCCACCAGCAAAGTCCAGCCGTTGGCGGTTACGGTCTCGCTAGCAACGCCGGTATATTCTAGGTAGGTGTCAGCGTCATCATCATCAACACGCTTACCAGTAATTTTCACAAGGGTATCAGGCTCGCCAGCAGCCAATTTCACCCATACAGCCACTTCGTACATGTTGCCTGCGGTTAGCCTGCCCACATTAAAGGTGGCGCCGTGCCAGTAGTCTGCACGGTTGCTCACGAGTAAAGAGGCCGCTCCCGCATACTTCTCGGCTGTTACACGCTCGACATCCGCATCACCCCTGCCACCCCAATTAGTGGTACCGTTTTCAACATCACCGTTGACGGCAAAGTTGTTACTGGGGATCTCGTAGACAGGCACGCTAGAAGCAACGGATGATAGACTTGAAGAGCTGGGCGCTATCGAGGATATACTAACGCTAGATGAGCTGACGGGAGCAATAGACGTGCTCGAGGAAGATACGACAACCGGTGCGCTGCTCGACGATGGGGTAGGCATAACGCTCGACGAAGCCCCCCCTCCACCAGTACAAGCGGCTAAACTGCCAGCCATCACGGCCAAGCTGCTGTAGCGCTTTATCGCTTGCGGAATAGCTGGGGTATGATTCTTAAACATAGGTCATCTCTCTACTTTAAATTTTGGGACTGTTACATCAAGGCGCGTAAGGGCCGAGGAAAAAACACTTGGCACCAGAGGGGGAAGTATTCTTTTTTCGAGGTGTATATAGGGGTGCGCAAAGGCAATCCATGTACAAAGCGTTAAGAACAACAACACCTAAGGGACAAGGAAACAATATTTCATCCACTAATGCTTGATATCGACATCCTTACCTTCGTTGCTCAAAGCGTTACATGCCCCGGCATGCGCCCCTTTCAGCGCCTTGATAAAAATGCCGATCTCTTCGCCTAATTGGATAAACTATTATTACCTCGCCCCTAACATTGAATTTGGACAGCCCAATTAAAAGGGAAAAGAAGAACAAATGGTATTAATAAAACGCCCAAGGCTTAACAAAAGCGTGAGATTCATCATACTTCTCACAAATAATGAAACACCCTGTTAAGGGTCAAAAAGACATTAATACAAAGATGCTTAATTGATTCTCTTTTTTTAACACAAACTAAACTGTCTATTTTTAGCGAACCTTTTTTACCGAAAAATAACACCGCACCTCCAACGGAAATGATCTTCCCTCATCTCCCCCAAAATTGAATACAAAACATGACAAAACCATTCAAGCACGGCATCTTGCTAGCCCTTTTCACTTATGCAACGTGGGGCTTATTTCCGCTGTATTTTAAATTACTCGCCGGTATGGCCGCAGACGAAATTGTTGTGCACCGCATAATATGGTCGGCGCTTTTTACCTTGGTTTTGCTACTAGCGGTAAAACGGGTAAGAACGGTGTGGCATTCACTGTGCGATATTCGTTTATTAAGCCGGCTAGCACTCAGTGCATTGCTACTGGCCGTAAACTGGTTGATTTTTATCTATGCGACACTAGGCGATAATGTGCTGCAATTAAGTTTGGGCTATTACATTAACCCCTTATTTAATATGTTATTTGGCCTGCTTTTGTTTAAAGAGCGAACACATCGTATGGGGGTTATCGCGATTGGCTTGGCGCTAACCGGGCTAGCCGTGCAGTTTGGTGAAGTTGAGGAATTTCCGATTCTAGCCGTTTCGGTGGCATTGGTCTTTAGTTTATATGGCGTTGTGCGTAAGGGGCTTAAAATTGATGCATTAACGGGGCTATTTATTGAAACGTTAATTTTGTTAATTCCCGGCTTAATTTACGTTTTCTTTTTTACCTCGTTACAAAGCGTTACCGCAATGCAGCACAGCTATTACTGGTTTTTTGTGTTGGTTTTGGCAGGGCCCATTACCAGTATTCCATTAATAACCTTCAGTGCGGCCGTTACCCGAATCCCTTATTACATGATGGGCTTTTGCCAATATATAACTCCCACCATGATGTTCGCTTTTGCCATATTTCTTTATCACGAAACCTGGAATTACCTTGATGTTGTGACATTCTCTTTTGTTTGGGCAGGCATTATTTTTATGGTCCTAGGAACATGGCGCGCGAACAAAAAAAGCGCTATGCCTGATGGTAAGTAACAAAAGAAAATTCACTGCCATCCGGTGACCAAGACGGCACGTTAATCGTGCCCTGGCCGCCAAAAAAAGGCTCGCTAATAGGACTTACCACTTTACTAGCAATATCCATTCTAAAGAGTTGAACCTCGCGCCCAAAAGGGTGGCCTTGTATTTGATCTTCAAGGTAACGTAAGAATACGAGAGTGCTGCCATCGGGTGATGGATGCGGAAACCAATCCGAACCGGTCGATTCTACGATTTGTTCATGCTGCGTGCCATTGGCTAGCATACGCCAAATTTGCATACGGCCAGAGGCAAACGAGTTGTAATAAATAAAACGCCCATCGTGACTATAGTCCGGCCCATCGTCCAAGCCAGCCCCAAACGTAAGCTGCGTTTCTTCACCACCATAAACTGATATTGCGTAAATCTTGAAATCCTGCCCGTCTCTTCCAGCAACATAGGCTAATTGATTCCCATCCGGCGACCAACCATGCCAGTAAGACGGATAATTCTGTGTCACTTGAAATGGCGTGCCGCCATTCATTGGCAAGGTATAAATAACGGACTGACCCTCGCACGTTTCGGCATGGTGGCTAATCACAATGCGTTTGCCATCAGGCGATATGCCGTGATCATTATTGCAGCGGTTACCAAATTCGGTATTAATGATGGGCAGCGAGGAGTTATTATCTGCCCCTTCAACCGCTAAGCGATGCAATAAGCCATCCTTATTAACGACTAAAAATTTCCCGTCGCGGCTCCAGTTGGGCGCTTCATAAATACCCTGGGCCTCATAAATAGTACGCCTCTTACCCGTTGCTAATGTGAGGATCTCCACAAAACTGGTAATCGCTGAAGTGTTATTTGTCATAGTGGGACCTAAGGTATTAATGTTGTGGGAACCAAAAAAGTTTGTAACAGACATAGAAGCACACTAAAGGAGCGCGCATGAAAATTAAACCTCTAATTATCTCATTAGTACTACTCATTAGCTGGGTGGCCCTTCAAGCATTCGCTAAAAGTCAGACTAACCCAGCATCACAATTTCACCCAGACATGGCTTTAGCCAAGCAAGGTGCGCCAAAACGTGTTTCAGCAGAAGCCACCATTATGGTGTGGCAAGGCGATAAGTTCACAACTCCAGCCCTTTCAAGGTGAAATAAAAACCATCGTGGATTAATTTTCAGCAAAAAGG
>NZ_CEXWTU010000016.1:0-21152 GCF_982758155.1 Marinagarivorans sp.
TTGATTGTTTTCTGGGCATTCAAGCGTCGGGAACGCTTGCATAGTGCCCAGGGATGGCTTGAACGGCCCAGAAAATAATCAATTTGCCGGCATATTTGTGCATGCCTGAGTAGTTACATCTATTTATGCGCAAGTTTTGCTTAATTGCGTAGGCCTAGAGGCTTTGCCGCGATGCATTCTTAAAGGTAAGTTTTGGGAACGTTAGGCTGCAGGGGAGGGGGAGGTTTTGTTGAGATTTGATCAAAGTTTTGGGTGAGTGACCCAGCGGGTTTAACCTAGCGGCAACCGATAATTTTTCTGGACTCGCTTGAACCGATCCATGGGCGCTCCACACGCGCTCTGGAAAGCATGCTCCTCGACATTATGCTCCTGCAATGTCTAATAAGAGACTCCTGTCTCGATGTGTTTTCTTCCCCTTACTATCCTTGTATGGCCCGGCGCGAGAGGGTCCTGAAAAATCACCGCCTACCGCTTAACTTCGCTTTAAGTTAATGACATTGGTGTCCTTGCAGGTGCTTGCCCAATGTAGAGCCTTTTCTGTGCTCACTGCGGCGCAGGAGTGACAGCCACCCTATAGCGCGTACTTCGGCCGCCGCCGGGCAATTTGATTAAGCAGTTCTTTTGCACAAGGCCTGCAAGTTCGCGGGTGGCAGTCGCTTTACTTACCTTGGCTAAAGCTTGGTATTTACTGGCATTCACACCCAGTGAAAATTCTTCCCCTTGAGTGTCCAGTAAGCGGTTGAGGACTTTAATTTCACGCTCGTTTAATACGGTTTGCGCGTGTTGCTGCCAAAAGCGCGTTTTATTAATAACCCGCTCAAAACGATTAAGACCATCAGCAATCGCATCGTGCAAAACGGATAAAAACCACCTTAGCCAAGGCGTGATATCCATACTCCCTTTTTGTGCGTGCTCTAGTTGCGTGTAATATTCCTTGCGGCGCGCCATGATTGCGGCGCTTAGTGAATAAAAGCGAATGCTATTGTGTTCTGCCTGCGCGAGCGCTTGGTCGGTTACTGCGCGGGTGACGCGGCCATTACCATCGTCAAATGGGTGCAGAGTAATTAGCCACAAATGCGCAATGGCGGCCCGTACTATGGGATCTAATTGCTCAGGTGGATGATTAAACCAATATACAAACCGATTCATGTCAGCCTCCAAAGCATGTTTTGGAGGCGCAACAAAGTGTACGGTGGGTTTGTCAATTCTTCCGGAGACCACTTGCATGGGGGCCTCCCCGCGTAGCTCGCCAATATTGATGCTTTGAAAACGCGGTGGCTCAGGGAAAAGCGCTGCCTGCCACTCGCACAATAAGGTTACGCTGAGTTGGCCGATATTAGTTGTGGCATCGATCAGCAGTTTTACCAATGCTTCCGTCTGCGGTGTGCCCGTAAAAGCCGTATTTTTGCCTGCGCTAATACCTGCCTTCTCTAGCCCTAAATGCCGAGCCACCGAGGAGCGTACCGACGCTGCATTCAGTGTCTCGCCTTCTATCTCGCTGGTGCGTAGGGCCGTTTGGAGGAGTGCGTCTAATTGTGCTGCTTGGTTCTCGGTCGATAGCGATTCTGACTGCCCAATAAGCCGGCTTTGTTGCACTCTTATTTGCTGCAGTAACGGTGTGAGTGCGTCTTCTTGCCAATAAAATTCAGGCGTTGAGCCTTGTAGCCAAGCTTCTTGCTGCCAAATGTATGTCATAGACTAGGTTCGATTAAAGAGGTATGAGCCGAATAGTGTATTCTATTCGGCTCATGGAGTGAGCTGAATAGTAGAGTGTAATCGGCTCATGTGCAAGTTGCTAGGGAGTGGGCTGTGGGTGTTCGGAAATGTACTTTATTCGGAAGTGTAATTTCGGGCCCACCTGAATAGTTACCTTTTGGCTTGGTCATTCCTGGATTACCGTTTTTGTGGGGGTGGGATGCATACGTTCAACCAATTCCTAAGAATAGCGTGTCTGTCCTTAAGGATGTGTCTGTCCTTAAGGATGTGTTGGCGGAGAACGAAGAGAATGCCCCGCAAGTTAGCCCCCAAGTTAAAGTCTTACTCATTGAGCTTGCTAAGCACGAGTTGCCATTGTTGCTTGAAGAGCTGCAGCAGTGCCTAGCTTTAAAAGATCGTAAATCATTTCGTGAGAATTGAGTGACTGTCCCTGTAGGTTGGCTTGTCAGTAGGTTCGTGAGAGCGGCAAATATACCAATAGAGCTGAGGTCAGAGTCGAAAAAGTCAGCGACTAAGTAATGCGCTAGGGGGAAAGGCGGGCAAAAGGTGGGTCGTGGTGCTCTCCCCACCGCCGATTCGGATAGTGGACCGGCGGTGGGGCGTTCGGCTAGTCTTGGCGTTGGGTCACTTCCAGTAGGTGATAACCAAACTGAGTTTTTACTGGGCCCTGAACTTCGTTAACCGGTGCGCTGAATACGACTTTGTCGAATTCAGCCACCATTTGGCCGGGTCCAAAGGTGCCCAGATCACCGCCGTTGCCGCCCGAGGGGCAACTAGAATGTTCCTGCGCCAATTTGGCGAAATCTTCGCCCGCTTCAATTTTGGCTTTCAATTCGTTACATGTTGTTTCTTTATCGACCAGGATGTGACGTGCGGCGGCTTGAGGCATAATCGTTACTCTTTTTCATAGGTTTAAAGTTAAGCGCTTACGATAATTGATATCGCGATTCAGATCCAGCTTGAGATAGGTTGCCGTTAGCGCGCCAATCAACATGAGAGGGCATCGTGCCAAAGAGCGGCATATTTGAATTTGGGGGCTGCTCGTCCGTTGGGTGTGGTCTACGCTTCGCTCCGGCTAGCCAGCTGGCGAGTGACCTCAATTGCACGTCCTGTGCAATTGCCCGCTTAAATTGTCTTTTCAGTTTGCTGCTTTACGGGGGGTAGGTTTTGTTGAGATTTGATCAAAATTTAGAGTGTGTGTCCCAGTACATTCATGGTTTTTGAGCTATTTTAAGTGTCGGCTAGGATCTTGGCGCTCGTGTAATACGCGGATAATGTCTAACGTTTCAGGGTTAACTCTGTAAAACAGTATATGGCTTTCAATACGTAGGCTTCTGGCGCCTGATAGAAGCTCAGAACGATCAACGCCTATCAGGGGTTGTTCGATAAGGGCCCAGAGCTGTTCTTTTATATGATCAAGGTAGCTTTCGGACCGGGATTGCCCCCATTGTCGCAGCCCATACTGGTAGATATTCTTTAAATCGGTTTTGGCGGCAGGGGTTATAACGAGCTGATGTGCTGGCATGTGGCCTAAGCCTTAATATCGTCGAACAGTGAATCTAAGGCGGGTTTTGATTCAATGGCAATACCTTCGTCGCGATCTAGCTGGTCAGTGCCAACCTTAAGTTGTTCGCGTAAACGAGCCAATTTTACTTCGTGAATCCAGTCTTCGTGTGTATCCATAAAGCGCAGTGCTTCGCGGATAACTTCGCTGGAGTTGTTGTATAAACCGCTTTCAACTTTGGCTTTAACACGAGACTCTAGTTCGCTAGTCAGGGATACATGCATGATGATTTCCAAGTGTAGGTATTTATACAGATCATGCTAGGTTTGAATACAAAGATTGTCAATGTTTGTATTTAGGGGGGTATCTCATGAGTAGGAGTCACTAAAACGATCGGTTAGCGCCCAATGTATGGCCTGCGCAGGCGGAGGGCACCCTACCGCCTTTGTGGGTTTGGTGTGTATCGGAATCTAAAATCTCTTTAGGCCAAGGCTTAGAGAATTATTATCGCACTGATCAGACATGAGCAGAGTGCCTATCCCGCAAGCTTTACTTTATCTCTGAACACGAGAATCTAAGGTGGCTTTTTGTTAGTAATCTTCTTTTTCTAGTGACATACCTTGCTCGGTTAAAAAGAACCAGCTTGGGAGTTTGGAAAATGGAAACTTGATAGATGAGGCCTTCGAAAAAGCTAAAAGTAGCCGTATGCTCATCGTGGCTTATCAAGGTAAAGCAACCTGTTGAATAGTCTGCAGCAATGGCTACTTCATCCTGTACCTCCCCCTTAGACGTTACCAGTGTAATATGCAGCGCCTCTTCAAAAGGGCAGTCTTCAGTGGCAAAGATCAGTACCTTATCGGCGATTTTAATGCTTGCTTCAATGGTTGAACCGTCAATATTGATATTGTTTCCGTTGGCCCAGCGAAGCTGGGATTGTGGCGGGGTGCTCGGCTTTTGAGTGACACCGATAACGTCAAACTCCGAGTGCAGCGTCATTTTGCGAACCAACCAAATGCAAGGTCTGAACCGAGTGCTCCCAGTGCGCTTCCTGCAAGCCCGCCACCAATTACTGTACCTTCCCGTGCAGTCGCACTGATTTTATCTTCGGCAGTGGCAATGAGAGTTTTGGTTGTCCCGAAATGTTTTGTTATTGAGTGCAACATTTTTTATACTTTTTGCCACTACCGCACGGGCACGGGGTGTTGCGGCCAACCTTAGGTGCACCTCGTTGGTTGGGTAAACTGAGTGAGCTTAGGTTATGTTGGCTCAAGGTGTCGTTTGCAGTGTCACCATCTCTTGGGTTAAATAGCTTTTGTGCAAGACTTGGCCTCTCCGTATCGCGTTCGGCCCTTAAGCCTAATGTGATCTCGACGTCTTCAATATTGCCGCTGATACATTCATCAACGCAATTGCACTCGTAGATCGAGCGAATTTCTTCAATTAGCTCGACGGCCTCTAAGTCAATGAGGTTGCTAATGAGCAATCCATTAAAGTTGTATGCGCTTTCTTGGGGTGATTGCATGTAATGGCTAAAGATATCTAAAATACGCGCTCTTAGGCTTGGTGCCTGTAAAGCAATTTGTGTTAGCGCTGAAGCGGCTAATACGTAACTAAATTCCTCTCGCCCCGGTGATTGCAGAAATTGAGATAATGGTGTGATGGCCGGTTCGCCGATAGCGGCAAATACAGAATGAAGTTCTTCAAGAGCCCACTCGTCATCACAGAGTCGATCAAAAATACTAATCATGGGCGCTATTGCTTGGGGCGTTTTAAGGTGCCCTAGTGCGCGCCATGCGTGTACTGTCGCCCAGACTTCGGGACTCTGGCTTGGTGCGTTGTTTAAATCTTCGCAGGTTAGCACGGAGATTAGGTCGTCAATATCCGAATCATCTAGGTTGAGTTCAGTCGCATACATTTGCCATTGTGACACTGATCGGGAGTCGCAATTTCGCGGTCTTCCAATTTGGAGTAATTTTAAAATTTTGGGATTGTTGTGATACATAAGTTGGGCGGTATAACGTGTCAAAGAGAAGCCGCCATAGTATACAAGCTTGCTCAATCAATCGAATTTTATACGATAGTAACTATTGAATTTAGTGATGGCTATGCGGCGGATGCTGGCAGCCAGGGGGGGGGGAAGGGTTATCAAACAACAGCAATCCGCCTAAATTACAGGCAGCAAAAAAGCCGCTACAAGTGTGAAGTTTTAGCGGCTTTTTGAACAGGGGATCATCCAAGAGAGCACTAATCTTTTGATTTGATAGCCTAGCGTTAAGGATGTCCCCGATTGTATGCACTACGCGATAGGAGCGAGTTGCCGCCTCTGGTTATTAATGAGTGGTCAGTACTTATTTAAACGGCGACGGGTGAAAGCTGAGGGTGTCCCGAAATGCACCTATTGCGCCACATAAAATGCCGGTATCGCTGGGCAGTCGAAAGGTTGCTCCGTAAGCTTCGAAATCTCTTGCTGCAGGTAGGGGTAGAACTCTACAGCGGGCAATTTCCCTCCCTCATCAAAAATCACGGTGGCCATCGCGTTCGTTTGGACTACTTGGTGAAATGTTTTCATAAGTTCTGCGGCTTTTTCGGCAGGGCGCATGGTGTTGAGCTCATTCAGCTTGCCGGTGCTTTGCCAATACTCTATTGAATGAGCGTTGCAGTAGGCATTGGCGTCACTGCGGTAAAGCGCAATCTCACTGTTTGTGCCGCTACTGCAAGCGCTAAGTAGCAGTGTGATGACTAAAAGGCGTGGGATAATGTTTGGCATTGCAGTTACCTTGGCAGGTTTTTTACGTCGGTTACCATACGGGCAAAAATGGCACGAATTTTTTGCGGATTCTCTTTCAGCTCCTTGAGAATAGAGGCCTTTTCAGTGTCTGATAGCACTATACCTAGCGTTGAAATAAGCTCTTTTATTTTATCAACGACGGCTTCTGGGGTTGATGGCTGGAAGCTGTTAGCTGTTTCCGATATGGCTGCAGGTATTGTCAGCAGGGCTTTAGTGCCTAACTGGGATACGATAGTCCATATAAATGCACTAACCGTGAGGCGGCTATTCAGTGCTTGAGTAGATAATTGAGCGACGATGGTTCCCGCTGCCCGTGAGGCAACTTTAGGGTCGTTAGCCATGGTTGGTAATAAATGCTGAGTCTGCCCCTTAAGTAATGACACCCATAACATATCGGATATTAACGACTCTAAAGTCGGCGCAATTGGCCGCAACTCTCGCTTAAACGAAAAGAGTACCTGTAGCGTGCGAATTGCGCTGGTCGTTGCTTTTCTTTTTTGTTTTGTGATTGCCTCTTGAAAAAGGTCCATACCAATGACCGCAGATAAGCCTTTCCAGCTAGTGCCTGCGAATACCCCTATCAGAAATTGCAGCTCCCACTCGGCGAGAACTTGTGTGGCCTGTAAACTATCGGCGGTGCTACGTCGAATGTAGTCAAGCCAAGCTTGGTGAAACCCGTTTGGTGACTGTATATACAGCCCGAGTTTTGGCTTCGCATTAAGCACCTCAGTAAACAAAATATGTTCACCCGTGGCCTCTAGAATAATGCGTTTTCCATTCGGGACTGGGTAGCTTTCGCCAGCCTTGAGTGTCGGTTAAGGGTGCCGCCGACGTTAATGCTTGAGGTTGCTTTAAGGGGGTAGTAACTGGCTATTTGGTCGGCAGGGATGGGCACCGCTTTGCCTGCGTTGAAGTCGCTTCTGTTTTTGTCGGTCGATACAAAATTTCCGTCTACAAGGTTAAATGTACCGACAATGCGCATTTTACTGGTCATAAAGTAGCTCCATCCATTGAGTTGGTTTGATGAAAATGCTGGCGAAGTATACTGAGCCTGAGCAAGCTATGGAAGCGGGTGACTAGAAGTAACGAAGTAGCTTACAATTCAAACACTTCATGACCAAAATAATCGGCTAAAAATAGCGGAAAAGCGTTCAAAACGACGACTTGGTTTTGGGGTAGGTAGTGCTCAAATTGAGCCCAAGAAATGAGATTTTTAGCGGTAATTGTCTGTTTTTTTATCGAAATTTTGATGGTGTGTCCTGTGATTTTTGGCACTCATGCGGGAGTCAGGTGTGAATGTCTCGTTAACCGAAGCAAACAATATTCTTAAAGAGGTTGCAGGCAATAAAGTCAAAGCCTATCAAAACCTTAGTAATATTGTAAAATCCATCGCCGAATTTCAAAGGGTTGCAAAAAAATAGTATGTTTAATCACTTTAAAAAATATCGCTTAACGATAGTCTTATGCATACTTTTATCGCAGGCAGCGTGCTCTGGCCAAGCGCTAGAGGGCTCACTAAAATCCTATTGTGAGCTCTATAACCCTGTAACTTGGAGTGTATTAGGTGAAGATGCCAGCACGCAGGAGATTTACGGATATATCTTGTCAAAAATGGATTCCAGCGTTGAAAGCGATAAACTTAAAGTGGCTATAAAGAATGCCGATAACACAGATTTCACGGCTTATTTTTATAGCGTTAATGCGGCGATTGAAAACCTTACCGGCGAGTCATGGGAATGCCAATATTTCGAAAATTTTTACTTACCCAAACAACGAGTCGTTTCACTTATCTTAGGTGGAGTCAGTGAAAAACGCATTAACCCTAACGCCGACGACGTGATTACCGTAATACTTGCGAATAACGGGGAGCTACTCATTAATAATTCAGTCATTAAAACGACAACGCCCGATGCATTTATTCGTGCATTACAATCGCGAATTGATCAGCGTGATATCTCCAGTCTAGAATTCGTTATCTATTTTGATGCTGGTGCCGATGCGAATCGTGTCGCCAGAATATTTGGCACATTGGCCACTGCCGGGATTAAAAACGTCGAACTCATAAATTTTTAATGGGTAGATATAGGTTAGTGTAGCTAAATTCGCGCCATAGCCCGTTTAGCTACCCAATAAGCCGTCTTTGTTGCAAGTCTATTTACTGCCAAATAGCTTGCATCGCCTGGTTTCGATTATGCCAATTTTAGCCGAATAGTTTGCCTTACTCGGTTCATGTGCAAGTCGCTAAGAGTTTTGTCTTCCTTGATACCGCTCTGGAGTGCTTGTTACTGGCCTGGGTTGTGGGTGTTCTGAAATGCGCTCTGCGGTTACGCTACCTCAAGAATAGAGTGGCTGTAACGGTATGTTACTTGTCGCACCGGCCTGTGCGCGAATAGAGTGCCTGACCCTGCAGGGGGTTTAATTGCCCACTTAAATTGTCTTTTCGGTTGGCTGCTTTAGGGGTAAGCTTTTGATTAAGGTTTGATCAAAATTTAGGGTGTGTGTCCCAGTAGGCTTGTTAAATATAGAGTGGCTGTCCCAGTATGTTCCTACTGTTTCTACAAATTAACCTGTGGTGAATAAATTTAGGGTGTCCTGAAGTACGTTCTTATCATTTATTAGTCACTTTTGGGCGTTAAACTAATTGTTTTTTCAATTTTTCGAACAAGCTCTTTAGATATGTCAATCAATACCCTAATCGAGTCTGCTGATAATTCTATTCGGTTGCCATCTTTATCTAAGCCAGCTCTATGTACACAGTGATGCCTTTTAATCACAGCATTAAAAAGCCATGAAATATCACCAAAGTCACAGCCTAATACATCCTTAAACATTGGCTTTACTTTTTTTAGGTCATGAAATATCAAGTTCTGGAGATAATCAGCAACAGTTAATTTCAATTGTTCTTTCTTTTCAAATATTTCTTTAATAGTGAATTTTGTGTTTGAAAAGTGAGGGTCGGTCTCAACTAATTTTCTTATTAGTTTTTCTGAACTTGTAACGTTATGAATAAATGTGCCTGCTAGATAGGCTTCAAGTGAAGCTACTACATGACCATGCAACATCACTAGTAAGCTAAATCGTGACTCATCGCGTGTTAGGTCAGTATGTAAAAGCTCCTCTACATTCACCATTTGTGAATTAAAAGTTCCGGCTTGTGATTGCTCGTAGATATACCACTCAAGCTGGGCTTGCCAGTATTCTTCCTCCTCAATACACTTCTTATTTTCGCAGTAGTGTTCAAATGCCTTTACTGCTTGCGTCCATTCTATTGATCCCTCTTCAACACCATCATCGCCAAAGTTCTCCCCAATCCAATCATACATAGGTTGGAGCTCTTCCTGACCCATCACTTGTTCTTTAGTTCGCCCCACTGTGACCCCTTATAGATATTACACTGCAAAATAGATATAACGCCCGCTTTCTATTTTATACAGAGAACAGCAGGGGCAGGCAATCGTTTTAGTCTGATTTTTCATAATCAATACAGTAGTGCTATCCCAAAAGCAGCTAACAAAATGTGAGGGTATTTGATTGCTAATTCACTCGCCTTTATCCGAGACTTTCAGTGCTAACGTGCCAGGTGAGCGCTCACCAAGCGTTATTAAACAGATTGAATAATGGCCTGAACAAGGGTATGCCTACTAGGCATTAAAGCCTTTCTGGTGTGCCTACTTACGCAGTGATAATAGGGCTAGGTGTCTAGGTAGATCTGGATTTTACTAGCCTTAGTTATGGTGGTTATCTAGTGGCTGGGGGCAATATCTTAAGTCTAGCGGGTGCTCGTTTTTGTCCTGTTGGTTCCTCTAGCTGCATATCATGACCGGGGTGGGAGGGCATTCTTGGGGTTTTATCCACTAATGCTTGATGTAGACTTAATCTTACCCTCAGTTCTGATTCAATAGGGCTGGATATGGCTCGATTGGCCTAACGCCCTAAGGCTGGATCCGTCTATTAGGCCAGAATAGATGACCCCGCTGTCAATGGGGCTGTTTTGGTTTTAAGTTTTAAGTGGCTGCTTAATCGCGCTAGAACTATTGCCCTAAGCTAGAGTCACATCCTGTTGGCCAGCCGGTATTAAAGGTTTGCAGTGTATTGAATGCCAAAGCACTTAGGCATTGTTTGGTGCTGTCTTTTGCTGGCAATATTCGCGGATAATACGTTTTAATTTTTTATAGTTGTGATGCCCTAAAAACGGGTGCGATTTACCCTCTTACAATGATAGACAAAGGATTTATATGTTAAAGCTTACGCTTAACGGTCAACCTGTAGTGTTGGATGCCGACCCTAATATGCCGCTGTTGTATGCACTGCGCGACATTCAGCAATTAACGGGGACTAAATTTGGCTGCGGTGCCGGGCAGTGTGGTGCTTGTACTGTTCATGTTGATGGCGAGCCGGTGCGTTCTTGCATTACGCCTTTGTCTGTCGTTAAAGAAAAACACGTTACTACGATTGAAGGGATTTCGAGCGGTGATGCGCTTCATCCTGTGCAGCAAGCATGGCTGGATAATAAAGTGCCGCAGTGTGGTTATTGCCAGACGGGGCAAATGATGAGTGCAGTGGCTTTGTTAGCGCAAAACACTAACCCTAGCGACGATGAAATTAATAATCATATGCAGGGCAATATTTGCCGTTGCGGTACTTACCCGCGAATTAAAAAGGCCATAAAACAAGCCGGTGTGATGATTCAAAACGTTAAGCGTGCTTCCGTGAATACGCCAAATACTGATACCGGAGCGCAATCATGATTTCTAAAGTTACGCGACGCAGTGTTTTAAAGGCCGTGGGCTTGCAGGGGCCGGGGTTAGTTCTTTTATCGCCAGCTTTGGCTGTAGCCGCAACAGACAATACAGTGCAAGACGATTTCCCTTTAGGTGTGTTTGTTAGCATTGCTAAAGCCGGTGATGTGACGATTGTGAATCACCGTGCTGAAATGGGGCAGGGCATTCTTACGAGCGTGCCACAGATTATTGCCGACGAGCTTGGTGCTGATTGGTTACGTGTTTCGGTGGTGCAGGCCCAGGGGGATGCTAAATACGGAGATCAATCGACCGGTGGCTCAGCATCTATCCGGAATCATTTTCCTTATCTTCGGCAAATGGGGGCTGTAGCACGCGATATGCTAGAGCAAACAGCGGCTGATATTTGGCAAGTTAAAAAGTCAGAGGTTAAAACGTTAAACCATCAAGTGATTAATGTTAAAACCCAGAAGGCGCTCGCCTTTGGTGATTTAGTTGAGCAGGCTGCCAAGTTACCTGTACCGAAAGCCGAAGCGGTTACGCTAAAAGATGAGTCTGCTTTTTCGTTAATTGGCCGGGATGTGCGCTTAGCGGGGCAAGAAGAAATTGTGCGCGGCGAAGCCATTTACGCACAAGACATTCAATTACCTAATATGTTAGTCGCGAGTATTGAGCGCCCACCGGTAGTGGGTGGTCGAGTCAAAAGTGTGAATGCAACAGCCGCGAAAAAAGTCGCCGGTGTGGTTGATGTTATTCAATTAAAAGACCGCCCGCTCCCGACTAATGTTAAGCCTATCTCCGGCGTTGCGGTATTAGCGACAAATACATGGGCCGCGCACGAAGGCCGCAAGCTGCTGGAAATAGAATGGGACACCAGTGACAAGCGCGTGGCGCTTAATGCGAAGCACAATTCAGCGCAGTATCTTGCTGAGTTGGTATCTGCAGTGAATACACAGGGGCAAGATGTGCGTCGCGAAGGCGATGTTTATCAGCACACCTATGACCCTGATAAAACCCTCGAGGCGACCTACACCGTGCCTTACCATCACCATATGTCGATGGAAACACCCGCTGCGACGGCTATTGTTGAAGGCGATACGTGTACGGTTTGGACTGGCACACAATCACCACAGTGGGCCAAAGGTTTAATTGCTGGTGAGCTCGGTATTGATGCTGCCAATGTAACGGTAAACATGACCTCGATGGGCGGAGCATTCGGCCGCAAAGGGAAAAATGATTTCACCCTTGAAGCTGTTGAATTGGCGAAGGCAGTAGGGCGCCCGGTAAAAGTGGTATGGACCCGGGAAGATGATGTTAAGCATGGCTTTTATCATTCGACGTCAGCGAATTATTGTAAGGCCGAGATTAATACCCAAGGCGGTGCCGACTATTGGTTGCAGCGCGTGGCGTATCCGCCCATTGGCGCCACGTTTAGTTTAGATGCCAAACAACCCAGTGCTGGGCAGTTGTCGCTGGGTTTTGCTGATATTCCATTCGAGCTTGAGCATTTATCGTGTGAAGTTCACGATGTGGAAACCCATGTTCGCATCGGTTGGTTTCGCTCGGTAGCGAATATTAATAATGCTTTTTCTCTGGGCTGTTTTGTGGATGAGTTAGCGGTTAAGGCTAAAATATCGACCCATCAAATGTGGCTTAATTTATTGGGTAAAGACCGTATTGTTGACCCCGCCAAAGAGGGCTTTGAAAAGTGGGAAAATTACGGCCAGAAAACAGAAAGTTTTGCCCTAGATACTCGACGAATGAAGGCCATTCTTAATCGTGTGGTTAAAGAATCGGGTGCCGACAAAAAAGTGAATAAGAATGAAGGTTGGGGGATTAGTTATGCTCACAGTTTTAATTCGTATGTAGCAGCGGCCACTAAGGTTCGTGTGGATGGGGATAAGCTCACAGTACTGGAGATGCATACGGCTATTGATTGTGGCATTGCGGTGACGCCCGATCGCATTGTTGCACAAATGGAAGGTGCGATGATTATGGGGCTAAGCACAGCCTTGTTAAGTGAAATTACGGTTAAAGACGGCGTGGTTGAGCAAAATAATTTTTACGATTATATGTCTGCACGTATTCAGCAGTGCCCACCATTGTTTGTGTATATTGCTGAATCACAAGAGGCGCCAGGTGGCGTAGGCGAGCCCGGCTTGCCACCGGTATTGCCGAGTATTGTTAACGCCATTTATCATGCTTCGGGCCGCCGAATTCGCGATTTACCCGTTAATAAAGTGTTAACGGTTTAGCTTTGTGGCTAGCTCATCAGCAGAGCAGCTTGTACGTGCGATTGTTGCTGCGTTAAAGGTTGTCGATAATTCGAATGCTTCCAAAACTGCGTGGTTGGCAACGGTTATTGCAACATGGGGAAGCTCGCCGCGCCCGGCGGGCTCTATGATGTTGTGGTCGGAATTAACGGGGGTGATTGGTTCGGTTTCTGGTGGCTGTATTGAAGAAGACGTGCTGGATAAAATACGTTCGGGAAGCCTGCCGAGCAATCACCCTTGCCAGTTGAGCTATGGCGGCGAGGGCGACTCACGTTTTAAATTACCTTGTGGTGGACAGTTAACGGTTTTAATTGAGCCATTAAAAAACACATTGGATTCGATAGAAGCTTGGGAGCGTTGCTTGCAAGCACTCACTGAACGGCAGGGCATTTCTCGTGAAGTGAGCGTTGAAGACGGTGCTTGGCAATGGTATTGCGCCTCGCCATTTGATTTATATAGCGATAGTCATAAGGTGAGTTATTTTGCAGGGCCAGCCCGTAAATTGCTTATCGTGGGTGCAAACCCTACGGCTTATCACTTGGCGGAGTTTGCGCGCGCATTGGATTTCGCGGTGACAGTTTGCGATCCATCCGATGATGTTGGGCAATATTGGCGCGATGCGAATTTTTGCCATTTCAAAGCAATGTACCCCGATGGTTTTGTCGCAAGAGATTTTGGTGATGCGCAATCGGCTGTCGTCACTGTTTCTCACGACCCGCGTATTGACGACATGGCGCTGCTGGAAGCGTTGCCCAGCAAAGCGTTTTATGTTGGCGCAATGGGTTCTTTGTCTACCTCGAATAAGCGGTTGCAACGTTTGGAGTCTTTGGGGGTGAGTGCGCAAGATTTACAGCGGCTGCATGCGCCAATCGGTATTCATATCGGGAGTAAAACGCCGAGTGAAATTGCCATGAGTATTGCGGCGCATCTTGTGCAATGTTATTCGCAGCAGTGCGAAAACCCTATCAAAAATCAATGTTTCTTGGCTGAACCTGTTACGTGAGTACGCCCGCGCCCATAGGCTTTCTAGTGTTAGCTGCAGGTCACGGTCGCCGTTTTGGTGGCTGCAAGTTATCGGCATCTTTTGCAGCGGAGCAGACTGTACTTGGGCAAGTGTTAGATTCTATTAAGCCGCTGCAGGCGCCTGTTTGCGTTGTAACGTCCCACAGTAAAAAAACGGTATTACAGTTGGCTCTTGATAAGAGGGTTAATGTGATTGAAATGCCGCAAGACTCCGTGGGCTTGGGGGCGAGCATCGCTTACGGTGTTGGGGCTACTCAGCATTGGGGCGGATGGATACTGTGTTTAGGTGATATGCCTTGGATTAGCCCTTCTATTTACCGGCAGGTGTGGGAGCTAGCTTGCGAGGGCGACGCGGGCCAAGTCGCCCCAATGATATCCAGGCGGCGCGGCCATCCCGTGTTTTTTAATAAGCACTATGGGAAAAGGCTATGCCTATTAACCGGTGATACCGGCGCGGCTAGCGTTATCGACCCTCTCGTATTAACCACTTTTCCCGTTGTGGATGCTGCATTGTTTAAAGATGTTGATCGACCAGAAGATCTTATGGGGGAGGGGTCTAATTATGGGGCAGCAGCAGGCGCAAAAAATCTTACATGAAAGATATTGATTTGTTACATGTGATGGTGATAGTCTAGCCCTGCGGTTGCGGGGAGGCTTGTTATTCGGCAAGGATTAAGAGAGGATGCAAAGCGTTTTCTGGCAGGATGCCGGCACAGGATGTAAATGACCATCTTACAAGGGCATACAAGGATTGGTGTTTGGATTTAGCGCAATAACAACTGGCTGGGAACCTTGGCCAACCTTACCCAACCGCAAACTTATTAACTCTTTATCTTTAGGTGACAACAAATGAATATTTGGTCAAAATTGGTAACAGCGTTGCGTGGTGGCGTAAATGAAGCTGGCGAGGCGATTGTAGACAGCCAGGCCCTACGCATATTAGAACAGGAAATTCGTGACGCGACGGTTGAATTACAGCAATCGAAAGATAGCTTGGCCTCTATCATGGCGCGCCAAAAGGTAAGTGAAGAAAAGTGCAATCAGTTTCGCAAAAAGGTGACCGAGCACGAAACCTATGCACTGAAGGCGCTGGAGCAAGGTAATGAAGCGTTGGCAACCGAGGTTGCACAAAAAATAGCTGAGATTGAAAATAGGCTTTCGAATGAAAGTGCATCTTGTGACAGCTACGCAAGCAGTGCTGCCGATTTACGTGTGGCCCTTCAAAAAGCGGATGACGACTTAGCCCAGTTAAAACACGAAGTGGACACTGTTAAAGCAACTGAAAGTGTACAAAAAGCGCAAGCGGCCGTATCGGCTAAACATAGCGGTACCAATGCTAAATTATTAACGGCAGCAGAGTCACTAGAGCGCATTAAAGAAAAGCAAGCTTTGAAATCGGCGCAAATGAAAGTCGCAGCCGAGCTAGCCCGAGACACTTCTGATGTTGGTCTTGAGGCGAAATTAAAAGATGCCGGAATTATCCCAGCGGGTAACAACGCTGAAGGCGTACTTGCCAGGCTGAAAAATAAACAACAATAGCGCTTCTCATAAAGGGCGTAAACAAGGAGTATTGCCATTATGTTTGCCATCTTGTTAAGTGAAGGCATGACGCCCTTTTATCAAAATGTTAGTAGTTTTCCGACTGTTTTCTTCAGCTTTTTCTTGATTGTATCGTGTTTGTTTTGGGCAATATCTATTTTAGGTATGATCGATATTGAAATTCTCGACCTGCCTGAAGCCGAGACCGGTGGCGAAGAGGGCATGGTGAATGGTGTTTCTACGGTGTTATTTAAGCTTGGCTTAAATGGCGTGCCCATTACCATTATCATTACGCTTATTGCCTTGTTTGGTTGGTTCTTGAGCTTCTACAGTGTTTATCTTTTGGGAATCTCTGATTTTGTGGCCCCTATTCGCTGGGTCGCCAATGTGGGTATTTTTATCGCTTCACTGTACCTAGCTGTCTTAATTACATCTCAAGTCATTAGGCCTTTACGTACTTTGTTTAAAAGTATGTCTAGCGATATTCAAAAGAAAATTCTTGGCCAACCGGCTGTTGTTCGTACATCACGTGTTGATGATAAATTTGGCGAGGCCGAATTTAATGATGGCGGCGCGGGTTTAATATTAAAAGTTCGATCTTTCGATGGTGTTGTGTTTAAACGCCATGATAGGGTAATTTTGCTTGAGTATATTGCGGAACAAAATGTGTACAAGGTGATAGCTGAATCCGAATTTACGTTGGGTGAAACTGCTCACTAATTATTTTATTACTAATGAAAATTTAACTCGTTTTAACGCCAAATCTACAATGGAGAACTAATTATGGCTGATTTTTCTGGTATGGGAGGGCTTCTCGTCGGAGCTGTTGTTGTCTTTTTTGTCATCATGGGGCTGATTTCTTTAATCAAGCTTTATGTCAAGGTGGAGCAAGGTACGGCGTTAATTGTGAATGGCTTGGCTTCTGTGCCCAGAGTTTATTTTACCGGTGCAATTGTCTACCCCCTCATTTATAAGAAAGAGCTCATGCGCATTTCTTTGATTACTCTTGAGGTCGATCGACGGGGTAAAGAAGGGTTGATTTGTCGCGATAATATGCGTGCAGATATTACCGTTGCTTTTTATCTACGAGTGAATGAAACAGAGCAAGATGTACTAAAGGTAGCAAAATCTCTAGGGTCTGCGCGTGCCAGTGATAAAGCGGCTGTGAACGAACTCTTTAATGCGAAATTCTCTGAAGCGTTAAAAACAGTCGGCAAGCAACTTGATTTTGTGAAATTATTTGAAGATCGCCAAGAATTCCGCGACAAAATCGTAGAGGTTATTGGTAATGACCTTAATGGCTATGTGTTAGAAGATGTCGCGATTGATTATCTTGAGCAAACGCCAAAATCCTCATTGGATCCTAATAATATTCTTGATGCCGAAGGTATTCGTAAAATCACTGAGCTTACGGCAAGCCAGAATGTTTTTACCAACAACCTTGAGCGCGATGAAGAATTAGCCATTAAGAAAAAGAACGTTGAAACGACAGAGGCTATGTTAGAGCTTCAGCGCCAACAAGCCGATGCCGAAGCGCGCCAAGAACGAGAAATAGCGACGTTAAAAGCACGTGAAGAAGCGGAAACTAAAAAGGTACAAGAAGAAGAGCGACGTCGCGCTGACTCTACCACGATTCAAGTAGAGCAAGATCTTCAGGTTCAAACTGAAAATCAACGTCGTGAAATTGAAGTGGCTGCACAAAACCGCTTACGTGCCGTTGCGATCGAAGAAGAAAAAGTGACGCGTGCGCGTGCTTTGGAAATAGTGTCTCGTGAGCGTGAAGTGCAGATTCAAGAAATTGAAGCTGAGAAGGCGATTGAGGTTGAGCGTAAAGAGATTGCTAACGTTATTCGTGAGCGTGTTGCTGTCGACAAAACCGTGGCTATCGAAGAAGAGCGCATCAATGAGGTGCGTCAGGTTTCGGAAGCGGATCGCCTTAAGCAGGTTAAAGTCTTGGCTGCAGAAGCGGATGCCGAAGAAGACAAGGTTAAGCAAGTAAAAGCGGCTGAGGCGAATGAAATTTCGGCCAAACACAAAGCCGTTGAAGTCACAACCATGGCCGAGGCCGAGCTAGAAGAGGCTTCTAAGCAGTCTGAAGGCAAAAAGAAAATGGCTGAAGCTTTACGTGTGGAGCGTGCGGCACCAGGCCTTGCAGAAGCAAGTGTCCAAGCGGCTAAAGCTGAATCTTTAGAAAAAGAAGGGCTCGCGGAAGCGTCTGTTATTAAAGCGAAGGGCGATTCAGAGGCCGCGGTAATTCATGCAAAAGGTGATGCGCAAGCGAGTGCTTTATTGCAATCGGGTAAAGCGGAAGCCGAAGTGATTTCTGCGAAAGGTGAGTCTACTGCCACGTCTGATCGTGAAATCGGTTTAGCGGGTGCGAACGTAACGCGTGAGCAATTCCGTGCTGAAGCTGACGGTTTGGTTGAGAAATTCGACGCCATGAGCAAAATGAGTGCGGATGCTCGTTCGCATGAAGAATTCCGTATGACGCTAGAGTCGGCACTGAAAGAAGCATTGGCATCTATTGATGCGGGTAAAGAAATTGCCAAAGAAAATGCTGAAGTTCTTGCGACGGCGCTACAGAGTGCCAAAATCGATATTGTTGGCGGTGAAGACCACTTGTTTAACAACTTTGGTAAAGCGTTATCGATGGGTAAAGCCATTGATGGCTTAGCGGGTAAAAGTGAAACCATTGCGGGTTTGCTAGAGCGTTTTGCCGGTATTAAGTTGCCGACCCCAACGCACGGGCAAGGTAGTAACCCCAGTGCTTCAGATGCCAAAGCTAGCGACGCTGAAACGGTCGTCTGATCATTGTCTAATCAAGAGTAAGGTGCTTGCACCTTACTCTCCTGTCTAAATATTTAATCATTATTAATAAAACTTAGTTTTAGGTTTTATTTGCTTTTGTCTGTAAAAGGAATACGCCATGTCTACGCCTGAGTCTATTGACGAAAAAGCCGCCCTAGTTGATTCTGCAGTAGCCGAGGGCGGCGCTTATGAAATCATCCGTCAGCGGTTGTTGGGGCAGGGGCAGGCGTTAAAAAGCTCGACTGATACAATTAATGCTGAGCGTTTAGATGAGTTTGGCAGTACTGATATGGATGTTGTTGCCCGCGTGAGGGTAAGAACTGAAAATAATTCTATAGCTCGCGATATAGTTCAGGTTGGAGAGTATTTACTCTTTGGTTACAACGTTTTTATTGGCTTGAAAAAAGAAACACAAGTTGAAGATGTTTTCTCGTTATTTAGTTTTAGCGAAAATGAAGGTGAATATAATTTAGAGGCTGTGGTTGATAGTGAAAATTTCCTCTTCGAAAATAGCTTTAAAAGTGATTTTGAAGAACTCTATCGTTATTACAAAAACACCAAATTAACGCAGCTTACGATAAAAAATGAACGCTTATTAGCCGCTTTTCAAATTGGTGAGCGATTAGAAGATGTACGTGTTTTTCGCTGGGCTATTTCGGCGGATGGAAAAACGCTAACCTATATTGATAATCGCGGTGAGCGCGACATTCAGTTGCCCAACGCCTATGATTTTGAGTGGATAGAAACTCGGCGGGAGGATGTGATCCATGGACGTCATGCGCACATCAATATTGCTGATACGGTCTTTGTTGATACTATCGGCGGTGACCTTACGATAAAAGTTGAAAATAATACCGAAGATGGTTTAGGTATCTATAGAGAAACTGTTGAGGATAAAACACAATCCCTTGACGATGCTTCCGTTCATTACGCCCGTGTAGGGGCCCTTATTCTTATTAAAATACTGCCTTACAGAGAGCAGCAGTGGCGCTATTTTATTTACAACACATTAACTGAAAGTGCGCTGCGCATTGATGCTATTGGTGAAAGCTGCTTACAACTGCCTGAAGATCACGGCATTATTTTTCCTGGCGGTTTTTATCTGCAAACTGGGGAATATAAGTCCTTTGATGATCCTGTCGAGGGGTTGCGCTTTAAACGTATGATTCGCTCACCTAATGGTGAAGATGCACTGTATATTTTTTATGAGCCCGTTGAAGGTGTGGTAGCTTTACTGAGCTACAACCTGATTGATAAAACGCTTAAAAATCCTATTTTAGGCCATGGTTATGCTTTGTTTGAAGATGGCCGTATTGTTATTTTTACCGCAGAGGAAGAGCCTGCACGCGTACATCCCATGCAAATTTGGCAGAGTTCATTCGCGTCATCGGAATATGCCAGTAAGCAACCTGTTAGCCAGAGTTTTTATGGTCGTATTGGCAATGCTGAGTTGGTTCGCGGTTTATCCGACCTTTATAGTATTCATCGCATTATTCAGAACCAATCTGTTTCGCTAAAACTCTATGAGGAACTGAGCCGCACAACGCATAAGATTTTTGATAACCACTATTGGCTTGCAGAAGAGAAATTGTCGGAGCTAGGGGATACTTTAAAGCAAATAGAGAAAACGTCTGAACTGGTTATTGATGAATTCGAAAAAGTTGAAAGTATCCGCCAGCAGTCGGCTAAGGCTATGCAGGATGCGCAGGCAAAGCAAGATAGCCTATTGTCTGTCGCAAAATATAATGAGTGGGATACGGTTGAAGGCTATGTTGAAACTATCGGTAAGTTACGTAAGCATCGTGGGCTTTTAGTCACTTTAAAAGATTATCGCTATATTGACCTTGATAAACTTGAGGCTTTGGATGCTGAAATCGTTGGCGTGAACGAAGAGCTAAGCGATAAAACAGTGACTTTTTTATCCAGTGCAGACGCCTTAACGCCTTATGCCGATAAAATATCCTTACTTAATGGGCAAGCTGAGAAGGTAGCCACAACCATAGAGCTTGAGCCTTTACTGGATGAAGTGTCTGCACTTGCGGATAATTTAGATTTATTATCTGAGTTGATGGCAACACTAAAAATCGCTGATGCTAATGTCCGTACGCAGATTATTGATGCTATATCGACTGTTTATTCCAGCCTAAATCAAACCAAGGCACGGATAAAAAATAAACAAAAAAATGTGGGTTCAAAAGAAACGCAAGCGCAATTTTCGGCGCAGTTTAAGCTGTTCTCCCAGACGATTAATAATGCTTTAGGTCAGTCGACGACTCCAGAGAAATGTGAGGCCCAGCATGCACGGCTGCTTGTACAGCTAGAAGAGTTTGAAAGCCAATTTAGTGAGGTGGATGAGTTTTTAGCTGACATTATGGCTAAAAGAGAAGAGGTGCAAGAAGCCTTTGAAGCTCAAAAGCAACAGCTTTTGGATGAACAACAGCGCAAAGCAGGCTCGGTAGTTGATGCCGCTAAACGCATCCTTAGTAGTATCGAAAAGCGTTCACTAAAGTTTACCGATGCCAACGAGTTGAATACCTATTTTGCTTCGGATGTATTGGTGGCAAAATCGCGAGATATGGTGGATCGCTTACGCGGCCTTAATGCTGCCGTGCAAGCCGATGAGATCGAAGCAAAATTAAAAGCGATTAAAGAGCAGGCCGTACGTTCTTTGAGGGATAAAACCGATATCTTTGAAGATGGCGGTAAGGTCATAAAATTAGGGCCTCGTCATAAATTCAGTGTTAATCAACAGGACCTAGATT
>NZ_CEXWTU010000016.1:21162-40758 GCF_982758155.1 Marinagarivorans sp.
CTGTTACCGCGTGGCGATGCGCTGAATATGCATTTAAGTGGCACAGATTTTTATGAAAAAATTGAGCACCCCGAGCTTACAGCGCTAAAACCCTACTGGACAGTTTCACTCGAGTCGGAAAGTGATGAGGTTTATCGTTCTGAATATTTAGCTTATTTGATCATTCAAGCGGCTAAAAATAGCGAAGCTTCTTTGTCTAATAGTAAGCTACACAGTGCGATAAGTGATACCGAGGCGTTGACTGAGTTGGTTCGAGACTTTGCTGGGCCGCGCTATAAAGAGTCTTATGAAAAGGGCGTGCATGACCACGATGCGGTTTGTATTTTACAGAAAATTGTCCCGTCGATGGAAAAAGCGGATACGCTGACCTATGAGCCCAATATTCGAGCGTTGGTACAGTTATTCTGGTGTTATTCACAGCCGAATATAGTGAACTTTCGCGAAAGCTTGGTTAAAGATAAGTTTCATTGGCAGGTTTGGGCCTCACGCGCGCAATCGGCAGCTAAACTCAACGCCATATTCAGTAGTCTTGAAGCGACTTTGTTATTAGAGCGGGAAGTGGCCGCTGCAATTAGCGTTTTTACTGAATTGTATTCGCTGGAGTTTAGTCTTAACGATTGCAATGTGGCTGCAGAATATTGTGTTGCTGAGCTTGCTAAAGATGAGCTCGCATTTGCATCAACACCTTATGCACAAAAATTGATTGAGCATTTACGTTCTGCAATTGATGTTGGGATCTGGGATAACTACCAAAGTAATTTAAAACATTTGTCGGCTGAGCCCGCAGCGGCTTATGCTTTAAGCCAAGCTTGGTTGAAAGCGTTAGTCGAGAGTAAAGCCTTACCGGATATAGCGGCCTATATTGATGAGGCTGCGGTTATTTTATGTACCGAAAAGTTGAATACCGGTGTTGCAGTGCCGCGACGAAATGTCTTGGTAGATCTTGATGTTAAGGTTAGCGGTTTACTGGGTAACCATAAAAAGCTTGAGCAGCAAACGTTAAAACTTTCTTTAAATGATTTCCTTAAAACACTACGTCATCATGTTGAGGTTTATGTCCCCAGCTATCACAATTATTTATCGCTGCGGGCACAGGTTATGCAACAAGAGCGAGATAAATTGCGATTAGAGGAATTCAAGCCTCGCCCATTAAGCTCTTTTGTAAGAAATCGGCTGATCAACGAATCCTATTTGCCAATTATTGGTGATAACTTAGCGAAGCAAATGGGTACGGTGGGTGATACCAAGCGCACCGACCTAATGGGTTTGCTGATGATGATCTCGCCGCCGGGTTACGGTAAAACGACCTTAATGGAATATGTGGCGAGTCGTTTGGGTCTGATTTTTATGAAAATCAATTGCCCCTCGCTTGGACATGATGTGATGTCCCTCGACCCTGAGCATGCGCCTAATGCCACTGCGCGACAGGAGTTGATTAAAATCAACTTGGGTCTGGAAATGGGTAATAACGTTATGCTTTATCTTGATGATATTCAGCATACGCATTCCGAATTCCTACAGAAATTCATTTCTTTATGTGATGGTACGCGTCGCGTTGAAGGTGTGTGGAAAGGTAAAACAAAAACGTATGATATGCGTGGTCGAAAATTCTGTGTTGTGATGGCCGGTAACCCTTACACCGAGTCCGGTGAGGCTTTTAAAGTACCGGATATGCTAGCCAACCGTGCAGATATTTATAACTTGGGTGATATTTTGGGTGGTATGGATCAGCAGTTTGCGATGAGCTATATCGAAAACAGCTTGACCTCTAACGCTGTTTTAGCCCCTTTGGCGCTGCGCTCTTTAGATGATGTTTACAAGCTTATAGCAAAGGCTGAAGGCGAAAATATTGCAGCGACTGATTTGAGCCATGCTTATAGTGGTGCTGAAATTGGTGAGATATGCGATGTGCTTAAAAAGATGTTTGTTGTCCGCGATGTCATCCTTAAAATTAATCAGCAATATATTGCTTCTGCCGCTCAAAATGATAAATATCGGGTTGAGCCTTCGTTCAAACTTCAAGGCAGTTATCGGAATATGAATAAAATGGCTGAGAAAATTTCAGCCGTGATGACGCATGAAGAGTTAATGGCGATGATTGATGATCATTATCAAGGTGAGTCACAGTTATTAACGAGTGGGTCTGAAGATAACTTACTTAAACTTGCGGAACTGCGCGGTAATATGACGCCAGAACAGGAGGCTCGCTGGGCGGCAATTAAGGTGGACTTCCTTAAGAATAAAGACTCCGATAGTGATGTGGATGGCGCGCAACGTATTGCGCTTAAAATTTCAGAAATTACCGAAGCTTTACAAAATGTAGGTTCTGTTTTCGCTCAAGAATCAACAGTAGTTGCGCCGTTAACGGCGATTGGTCAGCAGTTGCAAAGTTTGCAGGGGCAGCTATCCAATGAAGCGCTGCGAATAGAGTTGCAGGAATCGCCTCTTCAGGCGTTGAGTACGATTGCATCCGCGATTGAGCAGTCTGGGTTGAATGTGAGCGAGTCCGCGCAAAAAACTTCAAGCCAAGTGCCTGCATGGGTTGGGCCGTTAGAATCTATGGTGGCTAAGTTTGGTGCTTTGGATTCTGTTATTGGCGAGCAAGGGCTTAAAATCGACGTGGGCGCTTTGTCTAATGCTCAGGATCATCAGTTAACCCGCGTTGCTGATGTGCTCGAAAGCGCGGCGAATAAACTCACTGGGGCTGTTGAAAAATCGATTGATTTTGACATTACTATCGTTAAGCGGATTACGAAGCTATCGGCTGAATTACGGGCGTTCTCGGCGGGGAAACGTTCTGGTAAACAGAAGGAATCAGATGAGTTTGATGAATTGGGTGATTAGACCTAACGTTTTTCATTGTATTGACGTTACGTAAATATTGCTGCGCCCCATTAGCCAAACACCAAAGCCGCCGATTAAAATAATTAGGAAGCTTACTCGCCAAAAAAACCGAATGCCGTGAGCCATGGTAATCAGTGCAAAGAGGTTTAAACCAACGATGTTATTTAAAAGATGGCTGCTGTTACCGTGTAAAAATGGGCTGAAAATAATGCCGATTAAGCCATCTACACGGCGTGGGATAATACCGAATCGGTTAAGTTGCCCTTGAAATATCGCTGTATTAATGAGAAAAACAACACGTAATAGGGCGGTTAATAGAGCGATGATTTTTAGTTTTTTATTAACATAGAGAGAGTGTTGTTACGTGCTATGTTTTAGCGGTTTGTTCGCCGTACGTGCCGGCGGGAAATAACAAATAAATTCACTGCCGCGCCCAGGTGTACTCTTAATCGTGAGTTCAGCGTTATGCCGTATCAACGCGTGCTTCACGATGGCAAGGCCTAGACCAGTGCCACCAGAGTTGACTGATCGGCCGGGGTCTACACGGTAAAAACGCTCGGTTAAGCGGGGGATGTGCTTAGGGTCAATGCCATCGCCATTATCGCTAACAGTAATTGTGGTGCCGTTTGAGCCTTGCACAATATCAATGAGGATAATACCTTCGTTAGGGGTGTAGTTAATAGCGTTAAAGACTAGGTTGGATATGGCGCTTCGAAGCTCTTGTTCCCTGCCATAAATAAACGCTTCTTTTGCCCCATTGACGCTGATTAAATGCTTGCTGTCGGCACTGATCTGGCGTGCATCATCTGCGACTGTGTGGGCAAGTTGATTTATACATACGATGTCTTGTCCATGCTCTTTTTCATCGGTTTCAAGTCGGCTTAGTATAATGAGATCATTAATTAATGATGTCATTCTGACGGTTTGGCTTTGCATGTGTGCTATCGCCTTACGCCATACGGGTGGAATATTGCTGGCATCCTCAATGGTTTCTAAATAGCCGCGAAGAACGGTGAGAGGGGTGCGTAGCTCGTGAGAAACATTAGCCACGAAGTCCTTGCGTATTTTTTCTAGTTTACTGAGTCGTGAGATGTCACGAATGACGATTAAGCGTTCATTTTGCCCGAACTTGTGAACTAAAAACTCTATTTCCATGGCATTTTTCTGGGCTAATGTATGGTCTAGAGGCTCACTGAAATCTTCTTTTTCGTAATAGCGAATAAATTTTGGGAATCGGATTAGGTTGGTGATTTTCTGCCCTAAGTCGATCTGTTGGAAGTTGAATAGTTCACCGGCAGCGCGATTCCACCATTCAATATTACCTCTGTTATCGACAAGAATAACGCCATCATTTAATGCGGTCGTCATTTCTTGTACTCGGTGTACAACGGCTTCTAAGCGTAGCTTTTCTTTTTCGTGGCGGTTGTGCATCAATTGAACGTCGTCGGCTATGTCTGCCCATGCGCCTTGTAGCTCCTCGCTTGGCGGCTCGTGACGACGGGCCTGATTAACCCAAGCCTCTAGCTGGTAAAGTCGTGAAAACTGCCAAGCGATATAGCCGAAGCTAAACACCAGCAGTGCGATGATGGTGTATCCCGTCAAAAAACCCGTCAGTGCAAAGACGCAAAGCCAAACGCAAAACCACCGGAATTCGGTTTTTAAACCTCTACGTAACATAGGTACCTGTCATTCTATTGTTGTTTTAGGTGTTCTTTTAGGTGTTGTTCTGGGTGTTTTTTAGGCGGATATTTTAGGCGAAAAGCGATAACCCGAACCGCGTACAGTTTGAATAAAACGATCGTGGCCTTCGAGGGCGAGTGCTTTACGCAATCGACGAATGTGGACATCAACGGTACGTTCTTCGACGTAAACGTTGCCCCCCCAAACATGGTCGAGCAGCTGGTTGCGGGTATAAACACGCTCTTGGTGAGTTAAGAAAAATTCGAGTAAGCGGTACTCTGTTGGCCCCATTTGTACGGGAGTTTCGCTAATGGTTACGCGGTGGCTGGACGGATCTAAGCGGAGGCGGTCGACCACTATGGGGTCTCCGGTCGCTAATGTGTCCGTACGGCGTAAAACGGCCTTTAGGCGCGCAACGAGCTCTCTTGGGGAGAATGGCTTGGTGATGTAATCATCGGCGCCAGCTTCTAAACCTTGGATTTTGTTATCTTCCTCGCCTTTAGCGGTCAGCATAATTATGGGGATTTCGGCTGTGAGCTGATCTCTTTTGAGACGGCGAGCTAACTCCATACCACTGGTGCCCGGCATCATCCAGTCCAAAATAATTAGATCAGGTTTTTGATCCACAATAATGGCATGTGCGCTTTGGGCCTCGCCGGCTTCAAGGCAGTTATATTCTGCCATCTCCAAAGCCACGCGTAACATATCGCGAATGGGGGCTTCGTCGTCAACGATTAAAATCGTTTTTGATACCATTTAAACCACCTATAACTGCTGTTTGGTTTCCAATTAAGGTGAGCATTAAATAAATTTTTTGTTACTGTTTTATGACAGCGTCTTGTTTAGAGCTGAGTAAATACTTTGGTGCGGCCGTACTACCGGCTGGCTTGTACTGTATTTTCTTAGCTTGGAGCGACGCTGTAGCTTAAGACAATGCCCATAAAAATCAGCATCCCGACCCAATTGTTATTCAAGAATGCTTCAAAGCATCGCTTGGGTTTGCGTGTACGAATGAGGAACTGCTGGTAGCCAAAAAGCCCTGCAGTGCCCATTAAACTTAGATAGTAGGGCCATTGCAGCTTAAAACTATTGCCTACAGTTAGTAGTATGATCAAGGTAAAACCTTGAAGGATAGCAGTGATCAAGCGGTCGTTTTCGGCAAATAAGATAGCGGTAGATTTTACGCCAATCTTCAGGTCATCCTCACGGTCAACCATGGCATAAAAGGTGTCGTAAATAATTGTCCAAACGACCACTGCCATATAGAGCGTCCACATGGATTTTGGCAAATTCTCTGTGATGGCTGCAAATGCCATAGGAATCGCCCAGGCAAAAGCGGCACCGAGTACTACCTGAGGTAAATACGTATGCCGCTTCATATAAGGGTAGATTGTCGTGAGGGCTACAGCGCCTAAAGCCGTTACTAGGGTCATCATATTTGTCATCAATACAAGGCAAAAAGCGACGAACAGTAAGGCGCCAAACAGATACAGTGCAAAGCGTGGTGAAAGTTGACCCGTCGCAAGGGGGCGGTCTTTGGTGCGCTGTACGTGACCATCAATGGCCTTATCGGCATAGTCGTTGATTACGCAGCCAGCTGAGCGCATTACAATGGCGCCAAGTACAAAAATAAACAGAACAGGCCAGCGTGGAACCCCTTCAGAGGCAATCCAAAGTGCCCACAGCGTTGGCCAAAGCACCAAGTAGATGCCGATTGGGCGATCCAGGCGCATTAACTTTATGCTAGCACTTAACGCGGGGTGGGTTAGTAAGGGCGAAACTTTGACGCGCGCAGCGGCTAGGGCGATATGAGTTTTTATCATGTGTAAGCGCGTCTTTATCATGGTGCTTTGCTTAGGAAAAAGGCAATTATAGCCCGCAACAGTTCGCGAATGCTAAAGCCATCGCACATCCTAACGCATTTGAGCGAATTCTTGGGGCAGAATCACGCTACTTCAGCGCAGAAGGTGGGTTGATAGGGCGCCAGTCAATGGCCTTGAACTTGCTAATAGTCGTGCAGGCCATTAGCCTGTAGGCCAGATTTCCTATTGATTCCCCGTAAAGAGGATATTTACCTATGCTTAAAACCGAACTAGTGGCTCTGGTTGCTGAAAACGTAGGCCTCACTCAGCGTCAAGCTGATGAGTGCGTTGCCAGTTTTGTTGAGCAGGTTACTAATGCTTTGGCGAGAGGGGAGAAGGTGAGTTTAGTGGGCTTTGGCAGCTTTGCGATTAAGCATACGGCTAAGCGCGCTGGGCGCAATCCTCAAACTGGGGAGGCGATCACTATTGCGGCTCGTAATACGCCGGGTTTTAAGGCTGGTAGTGGGCTTAAGTTGGCGATAAATGGAGCAACAGACAATGTTTAAACTACAACTGCATTGGCAAATATTGATCGCAATTGCTTGCGCACTATTGGTGGGATTGCCGTTATCGGTAGGGGCTGAGGTTTTTGGTATTTCGCTTTATGCCGTTTTTGACTTTGTCGGCACGCTGTTCTTGCGTGGCTTAAAAATGGTGATTGTACCGTTAGTTTTGTCTTCAATTATTTGCGGTGTTTACGGTTTGGGCTCCGGAGATAATGTAGGGCGCTTGAGCGGGAAGACGCTCAGCTTTTACATGTTGTCTAGCGTATTGGCAATTTTTATTGGTCTGGCTTTCGTGAATATTTCGCAGCCTGGTATTGTGGATGGAGAGCCCGCCCGCGAGCAGTTAAACCTAAGTTCACCGGAAGAACTCGACGGTGCTTTGGATAAAGTGAGCGGAAAAAGTACGAATGATATTGCGGGTGTGTTTTTGAGGATGTTACCCACTAATATTGTTGATGCGGCTGGTGACAGCAACCAATTGTTAGCTGTGATTGTTTTTGGTGTTTTATTCGGTTTATTTATGAATAAAGCCAGTGTGAAGGGGCGTGAAACCCTGGCTAATTTTTGGCAGGGCGTCTTTGACACCATGATGCATATCACCTTGTTTATTATGAAATTTGCTCCCATCGGTGTTTTTGGCCTTGTTGCTAAAACGGCAATGGCGACAGGCTTACAAAGCTTCGTTCCTTTGGCTGTTTTCTTCTTAACGGTTATTTTGGCACTGGCTTTCCATATGTTTATTACTATGGCTTTTTTATTAAAGGCTATGGGGGGCGTAAATCCTATTCTGCATTATCGAGCCATGTTCCCTGCGATGTTGACGGCGTTTTCAACGGCCAGCTCGTCGGCAACACTGCCGGTCACCATGGATTGCTTGCAAAAAAACGCGGGCGTCTCGAACAAGACAACATCGTTCGTTATTCCCTTGGGGGCAACCGTTAATATGGATGGTACCGCATTGTATGAATGTGTTGCGGCCATGTTTATTGCGCAAGCTTACGGCTTGGATTTGTCTATTGCGCAGCAGTTTATGGTGGTGTTAGTGGCGCTGCTAACATCCGTTGGTGTTGCGGGTATTCCCTCTGCCAGTTTGGTGGCAATTGCTATTATCCTAGGGGCAATAGGTTTGCCGTTAGAAGGCATTGGTTTACTGCTTGTTACTGATCGTGTTTTGGATATGTTACGAACTGCGGTTAACGTTTTTAGTGATAGCTGCTGTGCGGTTATTATAGCGAAATCGGAAGGCGAGACGGGCATACTGGAGCCCACGAGTAGCTCCTAGCTGTTAAGAGCTATTACTAGCGGGTGTGTTCTGCTTTATTGGGCTGTGATATACCGACAGTGTCGATCAGTAGTTTTTCAATGACGTCGGCAGGTTGCGGGCGGGCTAGATAATAGCCTTGCCCGTGAGAACAGCTTAATGCAATAAGTGCATCGAGTTGATTTTGAGTTTCGATGCCTTCTGCAATAATATCGAGCCCTAAGTTATTACCTAACTCAATAATGAATTTAACGATTGAGCGGTAGTAATTATTCTTATCGAAGTTATCAATAAAAGAGCGATCTATCTTTAGGCTGTCAACGGGTAAATTGTTCAAATAGCCTAAGTTTGAGTAGCCAGTGCCAAAATCATCTACTGCAACCTTAATCCCTTTTTTACGTAATAACTCCAGTTGTTCTGTTGCGTGAGATTGTTCTGCTAAGAACAGTCCTTCGGTAATTTCTAACTCTAAATTGGCTGGGTCCAGCTCTGTACTTTTCAGTACGTCGGTAATCATTGTGGTTAAAGTATCACCGCGAAAATGGACTGTCGATAAATTACTGGCCAATACCAGTTTACAATAACCCATTTGATGCCATTTATGGACTTGTGTCGCGGCTGTTTTCAATACAAATTTGTCCAGTAAATAAATGAGCCCGCTTTGTTCTGCAATAGGGATAAAATCGGCCGGTGATATCCACTGTTCTGTGCGTTGGTTTTTCCAGCGTACTAACGCTTCTACGCCTGTCATTTCGGAAGTTTGAATGTTGTACTGTGGTTGATAGTTAACACTTAGTTCATGTTTGTTATTTAGTGCTCGGCGCAGGTCTTGTTCTATTTCTTTGCGGGCTTGAATCTCATTGGCCAACGCTGTTTCGAAAAGTGTAAAAGAACCTCGGCCTAAATTTTTCTGATGATATAGCGCAATATCTGCGTGCTGAATCAGTTCTTGCTCGCTGCTGCCGTGTTCAGGGTAGAGCGCAATACCAGCGCTAGCACTGATTGGGATAATGTTATCTTCGATAATAACCGGTTCTTTAAAACCGGAGTAGATGCGCTTAATGATGGCGTGCGCGCTGGTTAAGTCGGTGACGTCGGGAAGTACAATGGCAAACTCATCGCCACCTAATCGGCTGGCAAAATCATCGCTGCGCAATGTTTTCTTGAGACGTTCGGCCGACTCTTTAATGAGCCGGTCTCCAATTTGATGTCCTAGGCTATCGTTAACATCTTTAAAGTGGTCTAAGTCCAGAAGCACAATGGCAAAGGCTGTCTTTTTTTGCAGTAAGTTATGTAATTTCAAATTAAGCATATTACGGTTAGATAGGCCGGTTAGAGGGTCGTGCTCGGCTAAGTAACGTATATCTTTTTCGGCTTGCTTGCGCTGGCTAACATCCAGCACAACCATCATGTAGGAGTGTTCACCATCTTTATTCTCGATATGTTTACTGCGCGCAATGTACAGCGTTTTTTCGGGGTGATTATCCATGGTCGCTTCAACGTAAAGAGGGTGCTTGCCCCGCAATAGTCGGTCATGTGATTCATTGTGGCTGAGTAATTTATCGTTTTGATAGATCTGTAGCGCTTTAAGCGCGCGGTTATCGCGTAGGGCGGATTCGTCTTTACAGTCTAAGGCATTCAGTAATGCGTGATTGTGGAAGAGAGTATTACCCGAATTAGTTATTTGCCAAATACCTACTGGGGCGACTTGAGTCAGTGCAGCGTAGCGTTTTTCGCTATCACTGAGTTGTTGTTCGCGGTGCTTTAAGTCGCTAATGTCGATGCAATAGCTCACTACCGCATTACTACTTGTTCTGTGTTTTGATACTCGTAACCAGCGACCATCAGGGTAGTGTTCGTCTACGTGCTCCCCTGAGCCGGCTCTTTGCGCTAATAAGCGCTGCTCAACCCATTGCTCAATATTTTCTTGTCGGGTGAACTGTGCCGCAGTTGTGCGGATTAGGTCTTCATAGTTGACGTCTGTGGAATGCTGTTCAAAGGCTGCTTGGTGAATATTGCGGTAAGCTTGGTTGCTATCAACTAACTTCTCGTTGTGATCGTAAATGGATAGGGCATAGGGTGTGGCGGCTATGGCCTCGCGGTATAGACCTAACAGCCGCTGTGCTTTTTTAAGGCGCTGATATAAGGCATACAGTACGGCGCTTAAGCAAAGTGACGCACACAGGCAGAGTAGGGTCAGTGGTGCGCTGAGTGGTGGTTGTGTCGCGCTATTCAAAACCAGCAATAATATGCCTAAGGGTGCCGCTGCTGCGAGCACGCATAAAACGATCTTGAATAAGCGAGATTCAAAGGCTAAAAACGTCAATAAATATCTCCGCCAATATTAACTTGTTGCATTTGATGCAATGCTGGGCAGAGGAGGTGACGGAATCTTTTGCTTTTAAAAATAGTGCTTATGTGTACAGCTTTCCTCACATTACTCTCCTGATCTACTCAAGATCTATCGTCATATATTGAGTATAGGCACGGTATTGCAGGGAGCTGACACGAATTGGCTATGTTGAAGCAAAAAAGTATAAGAGGTCGTTTATTAATATCGTTGGTCTTTATCGCAGCGGTAATGAGCGGCGGGACGTATGTTGTTCTGTTTTTTGGGGAGGGAATCAATAGGTGGTTTCAAACAGCCAAAAAATACGAAGGGTATTTTCGGCTGTTTGAATGGTTATAACGGAATGCCGTAGTTATGTGCAACCCCCATAACTAGCATTCGAAGAATGTAAATCCCCATGGCTACAGCCATAAATGAAAAGTCGAATCCACCCATCGGCGGGATCAGTTTACGCACTGGAATACAGATGGGCTCTATGATTTGCCGCATCAGTAAAAGGGCAAAATTACTGCTGTGGGGGGCAATAAAGCTGGCGATGGCAACAATAAACATGCTAACCATATAGATGCCTAAAATAAGCATCATTAAAGCCAGTAAGGCCCATATAAATATAACGCCCCCGTATAAGCTAACCGAGCCATTAGCGACTAACTGCAATAAACAAATAAAAACGAATTGTGCAATAAATGCTAGCGCAAGCGCGGCAATATCAAAACCGCCGATGCCCGGGATTACTTTTCGCAGCGGCTTCAGCAGTGGGTTAGTGGCCTTTACAATCAGTTGCGACAACGGGTTATAAAAGTCGGCCCTGACGACCTGAAGTAAAAACCGCAGGAGGATAGCGCCAACATAGAGCGTAGCTACGGTATTGATAATAAAGATGGCGATTTGTACGAACGTGCCCTGCATAAGAAGCCCTTAAAGCGATACGCGTTGAAAGAATAGTGTATTAATAAAGCTCTTCGGCCATTGTTTTTGAGCGCTCAGCACAAGCGGTCATGGCTTTGTTTACGGTACTGCGCAGCCCACTGTGCTCAAAGCTTAAGATGGCTTGCTCGGTTGTGCCACCAGGCGAGGTAACTTTTTTGCGTAGTGTTTCGAGGTTGTCATCGCTCTGCTCTGCTAGCAGTGCAGCGCCTTTTGCAGTTTGAATGGCCAGCGTTTGTGCGGTGCTGCGGTCTAAGCCTTGGTCTACGGCTGCCTGCGTCATGGCTTCCAGGAATAGGAAGAAGTAGGCTGGCCCGCTTCCCGATACTGCAGTAATGGTATGCATCAGATCTTCATTATCTACCCATATGGCTTTGCCTGTGGCTTCTAATATGGCTTGGGCAGCTTGTTTCTGCAATGTATTGGTATTGGCGTTCGCATATAGGCCGCAGGCGCCTTGGCTAATCAGGGAGGGGGTGTTTGGCATGCACCTAATAATGGCTGCGCTAGAGCCTAACCATTTCTCTAAAGCCTTACAGGTGATGCCGGCGGCCACTGAAATGATGAGTTTGCCCTGAATGTAGGGGGCGATCTCTTCGCAGACACCAAACATCATTTGCGGTTTGACAGCCAAAATAATAATACGGCAGGCTTCTACGGCCGCGACGTTATTATCGGTTGTATTCACGCCAAAATTGCTAGCAAGGCTTGTGCGCTTGTCTTCGCTTCGTGCGGTTGCCCAAATGGATTCTTTACTTGAGCCGGATCTGATCAAGCCGCCAATAATACTTTGTGCCATGTTACCGGCACCGATAAAACAGATATTGCTCATAGTCTTCACATTCTCGCTATGGTTAAAGGTGTTGGATGCTAAGCACCTGCCAACCTAAAAATAACTCAATTTAATGGTTAGGGGCCGCTTGTCGGGGGCCAAACAATGCAGTGCCAATGCGCACTATCGTGCTACCCGCGGCAATGGCTTCTTCCATATCGGCAGACATACCCATGGATAATGTCTCCAGGCCGTGCTGTTTCGCGAGTTTTTGCATGGCTTCAAATGCCGCTTTGGGCGCCGCTTTACTCGGTATTGCCATTAATCCTCGCAGCTCCAAATTAGGTAGAGACTGTATTGCTGAAATTAAGTGGGGTAGCTCAGCAGGGCAAATACCCGATTTGCTATCTTCGTTGTCAATGTTCACCTGAATGCACACCTGCAGCGGTTGTAGGTGTGCCGGACGTTGAAGGCTTAAACGTTGGGCGATTTTTACTCGGTCTATACTGTGCACCCAATGGCAACGCTCGGCAAGTACGCGTGTTTTATTAGATTGAATTGGGCCAATGAAGTGCCAAATGATACCGAGGTTACTAAGCGCTGTCGCTTTTTGTTCCAATTCTTGCACATAATTTTCACCAAAATGGCGAAGCCCAGCGCTATAAGCCTCCTCTAATGCTGAAATGGGTTGTACCTTCGACACCGCCAATAAGAGGATGTCGTCGGGAGTTCGTTGGCACTTCTGCGCCGCTTGGGTAATCAGCTGGTTGATTTGCGCTAGGTTGTGTGAAATGTTCGTCATATATTGGCTGTTTAGTCTCTCTCGAGTGGAGTACACTCGACGTTTTAGGTGACGTAGGTCTACCTGCAGGGCATGTGACCATACGCTTTCAGTGCCGGCTTGTATTCTGGCCCGATAGATTTATATAAAGATGTCACCAAAAATAGTGGTGACACAAGGTAGTTTATCAAGTGGCTTAGCTAAGCCCCACGTCAACGATTGTCGTGGTTTAAGACATAACAATAACGTAAAGATACAGGTCAGTTTATTTGTTTAAGCCATTCGTCTAGGCTTAAGGGGCGAGGCAATAATAGTTTGTCCAATTAGGCAAGTATTATTGGATAAAGTATTTTTTCCTCGGCCCTAATGTGTCGGTCTGCAAAAAATTGATTTGAACGAGATAAAGAACAGCAAAGGTTTTCACTATGGATATTACTGAACTGTTGGCTTTTTCGGCCAAACAGGGGGCTTCTGACTTACACTTATCGGCAGGTTTACCGCCAATGATTCGTGTTGATGGCGATGTACGTCGAATTAACTTGCCACCCATGGATCATAAGTCGGTGCATGCTCTAATTTATGAAATTATGAACGATAAGCAGCGCAAAGACTTCGAAGAATTCCTAGAGACCGATTTCTCCTTTGAGGTGCCCGGTGTAGCGCGCTTTCGTGTTAACGCCTTTAATCATAACCGCGGTGCTGGTGCGGTATTCCGTACTATTCCATCCAAAGTACTCACAATGGAAGAGTTGGGAATGGGGCAGGTATTTCGCGATGTCTGTTCGGTGCCGCGTGGGCTTGTATTGGTCACCGGCCCTACGGGTTCGGGTAAATCGACTACCCTGGCGGCTATGGTCGATTTTATCAACGAAAGTAAGTATGAGCACATTCTTACCATCGAAGATCCTATCGAATTTGTGCACGAATCCAAAAAATGTTTGGTTAACCAGCGTGAAGTACACCGCGATACCCATGGCTTTGCTGAAGCGTTGCGCTCGGCGCTGCGGGAAGATCCCGATATTATCCTTGTCGGCGAGATGCGCGATTTAGAAACGATCCGTCTTGCCCTCACGGCCGCGGAAACGGGCCACTTAGTTTTTGGTACTTTGCACACCACCTCAGCGGCAAAAACCATTGACCGAATTGTGGATGTGTTCCCTGCGAATGAAAAATCCATGGTTCGTTCTATGTTGTCGGAGTCTTTGCAGGCTGTGGTCTCGCAAACACTGATGAAGCGTGTGGGTGGTGGTCGTATTGCCGCACACGAAATTATGCGAGGTACGCCGGCTATTCGTAACCTTATTCGCGAAGATAAAGTCGCGCAGATGTATTCTTCGATTCAAACCGGTGCTGCCGTAGGTATGCAAACGATGGATCAATGTCTGGCCGATCTCGTTGAACGACGTATTATTAGCCGTGATGTTGCTCGCGAAAAAGCCAAAATGCCCGAAAATTTCTAAGGTCGGCCGGCACTGAGTGTCGGCTTATTGCTATACGCAGCCGCGTGAGCACCTGTGACGAATAACGAATAGTTAAGAGAGCTACGATGGAAATTGATCGACTCCTCCGTTTAATGGTGGAAAAGCAAGCATCTGATTTATTTATTACTGCTGGCGTGCCACCCTCCATGAAAGTGAACGGTAAAATAACGCCAGTCACGACTACGCCTTTATCACCGGAAAAATCGCGTGAAACCGTGCTTAGTACTATGAATGAAAAGCAGCGCGAAGAATTTGTTGATAAAAAAGAGCTGAACTTCGCGATTAGTGCGCGCGGTGTGGGTCGCTTTCGGGTTAGCGCTTTTTATCAGCGCAACCTGGCGGGCATGGTTTTGCGTCGTATCGAAACCCAGATCCCGAAAGTTGATGATTTAGGCTTACCTGAAATCATCAAAGACCTCGCGATGACAAAGCGGGGCTTAATCATCTTTGTGGGTGCAACGGGTACCGGTAAGTCAACGTCGCTAGCGGCGATGATTGGTCATCGTAATCGCAATTCGAAAGGGCATATCATCTCGATCGAAGACCCTATCGAATTTGTTCATCAGCATCAGGGGTGTGTGATTACTCAGCGCGAAGTAGGCATCGATACTGAATCTTTTGATATTGCTCTGAAGAACACACTGCGACAAGCGCCTGATGTTATCTTGATTGGTGAGGTCCGCACACGTGAGACGATGGAAAATGCCATCGCCTTCGCTGAAACTGGCCATCTCTGCCTGTGTACTTTGCACGCTAACAACGCTAACCAAGCACTGGACCGCATCATTCATTTTTTCCCTGCAGACCGCCATACGCAGTTGTGGATGGATCTATCATTGAACCTAAAAGCGATTATTGCTCAGCAGTTAATTCCAACACCTGACGGCAATAGCCGACGAGCCTGCTTAGAGGTTATGCTGAATACCCCGTTGGCTGCCGATACTATTCGCAAGGGTGAAGTGCATGAGCTGAAAGAGTTGATGAAAAAATCAACCGAGCTGGGCATGCAGACCTTTGACCAAGCTTTATATGATTTATACGATGCTGGTGAAATCACTTACGAAGACGCTTTGGCCCATGCCGACTCCGCGAACGACTTGCGCCTGCTGATCAAGTTGGGTTCCGAGTCCGATGCTGAGTATCTATCGAATGCAGCTGATGAGCTTTCTATTGAGGAAGACGAAACAAATCGTATGCGCCGCTTCTAAGGGGCAGTTTCCTTAGTCGCTGGCTTTTATGCCATCGAGCTAATGTTCCTTAAAGTGATAAAAACCGGCGAATGCCGGTTTTTTTTCGCCTGTAGTTTTCTATCTTTGTTTCCTTAGCTTCTCTCTTGCCTGGCTTTATCGAACGCAGAGGCAAAATGTTATTAAAATCTCGACTTCAATAGACGAACCTCCTAACTGCTGGGTTACGGAATTAAGCCAATTCAGTGGATATGTACTATTACTTATATATACGAAAACAATGGTGTAACAGGCTTGAAAAACGAAGAAGACAATAGTCCGAGCGTGGCTTCAGAGCCCACGGTCCTGTTTGTGGATGATGAAGGCCCCGTGCTTAAGGCTATGACTCGGTTTTCACGTGGCCGAAACTGGAATGTTTTAACGGCGCTGAGTGGCGAGGAGGGCTTAGCTATTCTCGCGAGCCAGAACGTCAATGTCGTGGTGTCTGATATGCGCATGCCAGGCATGACTGGGGATGTCTTTCTAGCCAAGATCAAACAGCAATACCCAGAGGTTATCCGAATTCTATTAACGGGTCATGCGGATGTACAAGCATTAGAAAACGCGATTAACCAAGCTGGTATTTATAACTACATCAACAAACCTTGGGATGACCGCTTGTTAGGTGAGGTGATTCAGGGGGCATTACGTTTTCAGGAGTCTGAGCGCGAACGTAAACGCTTAGAGGAATTGACGCGCAAGCAAAATCATCAGCTAGGACGGTTAGCGTTAAGTTTAGATAAAACGGTCAAAGAGCGCACGATTGAAATTGAGCAAGCATTAACTTTGCTGCAAATGACCCACGAGCGATCAAAGAAAAGTTTCCATGATGCGCTTAGCGTGGTGACCCAATTGTTGGATTGGAATGAAGGGCGCGCGAATAATCATTGTCGCTTTGTGGCTGAGTTGGCGCAGAAAACGGCGATAGCGATGAAGTTGAGTACAGACGATATAGAGCTGACTCAAACCGTAGGCCTGTTGCATGATATAGGCCTAATGGCGTTACCTGAGAATTTACGTAAAAAGCCAGTTTATGATATGACGGATGAAGAGCTGGCTGACTACCAGCAGCATCCTATATTAGCCGAAATGGCACTTTCCGCGGCTAAAGGTTTAGAGGGCGTCGCGAAAGTCGTCAAGCAGCATCATGAGCATATGGATGGTAAGGGCTTCCCTGATGGCTTACGGGGAGATGCTATCTCAAAATCGGCACGCATAGTCTCGGTTATTGCCGATTACCACGATCTATATCATGGCTTATTGGCTCGCCAATGCCTCGGTCATGAAGACGCCAAGGCGCATTTACTGCAAAAGGCAGGCACTGCATATGATATCGCGGTAGTTAATACCTTTTTGTCGTTACTGGGTGATCAGGATAAACAGCAGATCCACCGTTTTAAAGCGACAGTAGCGCAACTTAAAGAGGGTATGTTTCTAGATCAAGATTTACACGCCTCGAATAACTTATTGCTACTGACAGAGGGTACTGTAATCACTAAAAATATTATTGATCGTCTACTCAGTTATCAGCATAAATTTGGCTGCAAGTTTGAGCTTATGGTTAAGGGCGATGTTGACGCTTCTGATGTCTGAAGTTATGAAAGGAGAGTGAATAATGAAAGGCGCAGTATTTATTGCTTTAAATGATTTTATCGAAACCTTATATGGCATTGATCGCTGGGAGTCGATATTAAATGAGGTCAATCCCGCCTCTGGTGGAATTTATACCTCAGTCCAAAATTATGATGATACTGAAATGGTCGCTTTAGTGCATGCCATTTGCCGGCAGCTTGATGTGACGCGTGCGCAAGCGCTGGGCATATTAGGTGAGTATCTTTTCGGCATTTTAAACAGTAAATATCCAATTTTTACTAGCCTGCAGCCTGATTTCTTTAAATTTCTGGCCGGTGTTGAAAGTATTGTGCACACCGAAGTACGGAAGCTATTTAGCGATGTAAAGCTGCCATTAATCATACCCGTTGAATCTACAGAAAAGACTATGGTGTTGCGTTATGAGTCGGAACGGAAAATGTGCGAGTTAGCCGAAGGCTTAATCCTCGGTGCTGCCAAGTTCTACGAGGTCAATGTTACGCTTAAACAATCGTGCTGCTATCACCGCGGGGATGACCATTGCATGATCGAGGTGACCCTAGTGTGAGTGACACTAACTACAAAGCGGCCTACGAGCGACAAAGAAAAGCGAGGGTAATTGCTGAGGAGTTACTGGAGAATCGGTCGCGAGAGCTCTACGAGGCCAATCAATCGCTCCAATACGCGTATAACAAATTAAAAAATCAAAAAGCACAAATTTTACATCAAGAGAAATTGGCGTCTATAGGGCAGTTGTCGGCGGGCGTTGCTCATGAAATTAACAATCCAACGGGGTATGTCAAAAGTAACTTAAATACCTTAAAAAGGTATAGTCAGGACTTAACACAGTATCATTTGGCGTTGAACACGCTGCTTGTTGATTATTGTGCGTGCCTTCCTGGTGGCGCTTGTTCTGCTGAAAGTCAGCAGCTGATCGCGAATCTGTCTGCACTGAAGAAAGAGCACGATATTGATTTTCTATTAGAGGATGTAGAGGATATTGTTAACGAAAGCCAAGAAGGCATTAGGCGAATAGAAAATATTGTTAAGGGCCTAAAAGATTTCTCGCGTCCGGATGAATCTGAGCCGCAGTCCGTCAATGTTATTTCATGTATAGAAACGACTATCAAATTAGTCTCCAACCAAGTTAAGCATATTTTGGATGTTAAGTTTGACTACACTGAGCAGCTTTTCATTAAGGGGCAGCAGGGTAGTTTATCTCAGGTGTTTCTCAATCTTATTGTCAACGCTTCGCATGCTGTTTCTGATAATGGGCAATTATTGATTCAAGCGAAATCTGTTGATGGTTTTGCAATGCTGCATTTCACGGACAACGGCTGTGGAATGGATGCAGAGACGCAATTCAAAATATTCGAACCGTTTTTCACGACCAAAGAACAGGGCGTTGGAACGGGGTTGGGGTTGTCGATATCGCACGGCATCATCAAAAAGCATGGTGGTTTAATCACGGTAAACAGTACTGTTGGCGAAGGTAGTGAATTTATTTTACAGCTCCCCCTCGATACCTAAGGGGCGAGGCAATAATAGTTTATTCAATTAGGCGAAGAGATCGGCATTCTTATCAAGGCGCGAAAGGGGCGCATGCCGGGGCCTATATGGACATAGGTCATTATGATAACGTATGGAGCAGTTATCGAGGCATGTAACGCTTTGAGCAACGAAGGTAAGGATGTCGATATCAAGCATTAGTGGATTAAATATTGTTTCCTTGTCCCTAAGCTTCCAAAAAGCAGTGCTGCCCCCTAATTTGATAGTCTTCTGTGGAATGATTTGCTAATGTGCGGCCATCTCACTCGTTTGCACAATCATTTCTTCAATAAAAGGGCTGTTATGTCATCGTATTTTTGGTTTTCTGTTTTTGTGGCAAGTAATGCTTTGTTGTTATTCATGCTTGCGATGCGGGTTTCGTTGCTGCGGATGAAATTTGGCGTATCGACAGGGGATGGCGACAACCCGGTGTTATTTAAAGCGATACGTGCGCATAGCAACGGTGTGGAGCAAGTGCCTATGTTTGCTTTGTTGGTATTGGCACTGTCTTTTAATGAGTTGCGAAGTGATTACTTGGCAGCGTTGGTTGTTGTTTTCACTTTGGCGCGCATGAGTCATGGCATCGGTATGAACTACCGTATTTATCGCGCTAGGCAGTTGGGTGCAGGGTTAACGTATTTGTTGCACATTGTTGCAGCGGTTTTGTTGGCCAAAATTGTATTGTCATAAGGGGCGAGGCAATAATAGTTTGCCCAATTAGACGAAGGCGCCTGTTTTCTCAGCAAGGCGCTCGAAGGGGCGCATGCC